>JBBRLC010000336.1:0-2390 GCA_038231595.1 Candidatus Nanopelagicales bacterium
AAGCCTTGTCGAATTCCGGCCACGTCACCAACTGAGGGTACGGGTACACGACGAGTCCGGGAGTGTCCAAACCGAGCAGGGACAGATACGGATATTTGGCGAGCATGGCCGGATCGGTCGTTACGGACTTGCGCCCGATTGCCGCGGCGCCGAATTCCAGCATCTTCTTCGCGTTTTCCTTGCCCAACGCGAATTCAAGGAACTGCCAACCCGCATCGGGGTTTGGCGCATCGGACGGGATCCCGATGTTCCAACCGGCAAGTTCAACCGCGTTCACCTTGCCGGTCGGTACTGCCGCCACAGCGGTGTCGCCAGCCACTGGTGACTTCGCAGCGTCGAAAACACCAGAGGCATAACCGGAGTACTGGATCATCTGAGCGATTTGAGTGCTCGCGTATTGAATCGTCACATCGTCGCCAGTGAACGACAACGCGCCGGACGGTGCGAGCGGCAAGAGGTCCTTGTAGTACTGGGTAGCAGCGACAGCCTCCGGTGAGTTCACCGATGGCTTGAAGTCCTTGTCGTAGAGCTGTCCACCCCAACTCCAAACCAGTTGCATCCACCACCAGTCGCCGCCGCCCGTGCCGTAGCCGATGATTTGCCCGTGGGTGTTCCCGGAATTTGTGGCCTTGGCAACGGCCTGGTACTCGTCCCACGTCGTAGGCGCCTTGAGGTTGGCCTTGGCCAGAATCGACTTGCGGTACCAGGTGATGAACGGCTCCGTCGAGAGGACGAGCCCATAGGTCTTGCCTCCGTACGTGCCGTACTTCTGCAAGGCGGGTGAGAAGTCGTTGAGGTCGTACGCGTCAGACTTTTGGTAGTCATCCAGCGGCGCCAACGCACCGGCATAGGCGAACGCAGGGAGGAACGTGTTGTCGAACTGAACGACGTCAAACGCACCCTGTTTGGACTTGATCGAAAGCAGCGCCTTCTGATGTGCGGTTCCGTATTCCGTCGAGGAGAAGTTAACTTTGATCCCGGTCTTTGCCGTAAACAGTGGCGCCATCTTCTTGAGCGCATCAGCACTGGGGCTCGGGATTGTAAAGACGTTGATCTCGGAAGGCTTGTTCGCCGAAGTGGACTTGGAACTGCTGGCGTCGTTACCCGTGCTGCTGCTACAACCGGCGACCACCATCCCGATCGACATCAACCCTGCAACAACGCCGAAGGACCGTCTGCGCCTCATTGAGGCTCCTCTCGTTCGGCGCGACAAGGTGTCGTACCACTCAGCAGAAATGTCGGGCGATCTCACCCGTTCGGGTAGCAGTATTGACGAACTCACGCATTTGTCAACAGTACTTCCGAAACTCGTGACCGAGATGGGACAAAGGCGCTTTCACCGGTCGAATCAGGCCCCCACAGAGCAGGATCTCACCGGTAAAAGGAATCAGTGGGCGACCGGCGGCGCGCGTCGGGCAACGGGACCGACGTAGTGACCGGCAAGGCCCAGAATGAGCAGGAAAATCAGGGTGCTCACGATCGGGATCACGGCCCAGAGAGGGCTTCTATGAGCCTTGCGAAAAACCAGCATGAGCGGGAGCACGTAGAGCAGAAACGCCGCAACGTAGAGCAGCGCCACCAGGGCAGTTCAGATCGATGACTAGGCCGTACGCTGCGCAACCTCAGCAATCTCGTTTGCTTTCAGCGAGAATGGGGCCACGTGGGGCCGCTCACATTGATCGGAGGCGATGGTCGTGACGTCGCGAACCCTGACGACATCTCCGTCGCCTCAAGTGTTGGCTGATCGGATGCTCGACATCCTGGTTAGCGCCCTACACTTGCGCCCGCATCGATCTTTCCCACTCAATATGTACGGCGATGGCGACCGCATCGGGCGCGTCACCGTCTATGACGGCGACCACGAAACGCGAGTCATCGACGCCCGGCTCATTGTCGAATCCAGCGGAATCGACGCGATCATGTTGCACGCATTCTCGGATCCGGCCAGTGATCTCCCCCACCTGACATCGGATGTGGCCGGCGTTGACTCGCGCTGGGTATTTCACGTCGACCTGATGCCACGCGTTGACCTCCCAGGCGATCTGTCCACCTTGGAAGGCGTGTACGAACCGCTCGACTTGGCGTATCAGCGCGTGCAGTCCATCCCCAATTCAGCTCTCATCGCGCTGCCGGCTCGACTACGCGCACTTTCCAGTGCCTGGATCGTCGGGGTGTCCATCGATGTCACGAATCCTGATACCGCGGCGAAGGACGTGGAACTGCTTAGTCTCACGTTCGAGACGTACCTGCGGGCCTGGCTTGCGTGCGTCGAGGACGGCTTGCCCGGCTCCGGTACCCCCGAGTCCTACGTGCGACCCCACGGCGAATCGGCGCGCGCTCGCGATGCTCGGCAGCGATTTGCGCTCTTCCACCCGGAATCCGATCCGGTC
>JBBRLC010000337.1:0-2384 GCA_038231595.1 Candidatus Nanopelagicales bacterium
ATTCGGCCGTACGGTGATGATCGGAGTGCCGTGCGACACCCTTGAGTGCACGACGGTCGCCCCGCCGAAGACCGACTGAGTGACCGTCAAGTCCGCGGCTACATCAACGGCATCGGTGAGTACGCCGGAATCGGTGCGAACCGCTAGGCGACCGGCGATTTCTTTGCCGGTCGCGGTCGACGCAATGAGTACCGCAGCGGGAGCGTGCTCCGCGACCAGCGATGCGAGTACGTCGACGGTAGGCGCAACGACGTAATTGTCGAAGTCGGCGCCACCGGCGGCGTAGACGTTCACTGCTCCGTACTCCGCGAGAGAGGCGGCGGCGGCATCGAGGTTGGTGCCGACCAGGACGGCGGCTGGCTCGCCGAGCGTGCGGGCCAGCGTCAGCAACTCGTGGGTGACCTTCTTGACCGAGCCATCAATGTGTTCGACGAGAACAAGGATCTGCGCCATGGGTCTTTTCTACTCCTGCTCAGATGAACTTCTGCGACGCGAGGAAGTCGGCAATGTTGACGCCGCCCTCTCCCTCGTCCTTGACGACGGTGCCGGCGGCACGCGGGGGACGCTCCGAGAAGTCCGCAACTTGCGACCACGAGTTGGCGAGGCCGACTCGACCAGCGTCGATGCCAGCGTCCACGAGCGACAACTTCTCTACCGGCTTCTTTTTCGCGGCCATGATCCCTTTGAACGATGGGTAGCGAGGCTCGTTGATCTTTTCAACGACACTCACCACTGCCGGAGTGCTCGCCTCAACTTCGTCGTATCCGTAGTCGGTTTGACGTTGGATGCGGACTGTCGTTCCGTCAATCTCGACCTTGTTCGCGTACGTCAACTGCGGCAAGCCGAGTCGTTCGGCGACCATGGCCGGAACCACGGAACAACGCGCGTCGGTGGATTCGGAACCAAAAATCAGTAGATCAAAATCGCGATCCGCAAGCGTCGTAGCAATGGCGTACGACGTGGCCGGTGCGTCACTTCCGTGCAAGGCATCGTCGGCGAGGTGGATGCCTGCGTCGGCCCCCATCGACAGAGCCTTGCGAATCGTGTCGGCCGCGTCGTCGGGACCCATCGAAAAGACGGTGACCTCGCCGCCTTGCGCTTCGACGATCTTGAGCGCCTCTTCGACGGCGTACTCGTCGAGTTCGTTGATGACGCGATCCACGGAGGCGCGGTCGAGGGTGTTATCGCTTGGGCTGAGCTTCTTGTCAGCCCAACTGTCCGGGACCTGTTTGACGCAGACAACGATCTTCATAGCCGGGGCCGGACCTCCTGTGGTCGTACGCCGCGCCCGCTCGTGCGGGGGGCATCAGGCGCACGGGGCGCCGCTGTCGAAGCGTACGTAGTGGTGGCGAAGTGCACCAATGCGCTCGGGATCTAGCCCATAGCCTCCCCGATCCGCCTCATCGCAGCGCCACCGGGGTCGACGATTTGGCGGCTAGCGATGGGTGAAGTTGGCCTTGCCAGGTCCGTTTTCCAGGAACGAGGCCATTCCGACCGCCCGATCATCGGTGGCAAACAGTGCCGCGAATTGAACTCGCTCGATGTCCAGGCCGGTATCAAGATCGGTCTCAAGTCCGCGATCAATCGACTCCTTGGCCGCGCGCGTCGCGTACGCCGGACCGCCGGCAAGTCGGCGAGCGAGGGTCATGGCTTCGGCGTACACGTCGTCGGTGGGGACCACACGGTCGACGAGTCCGATCCGAAAAGCCTCCTCCGCGTCCACGAAGCGTCCGGTAAAGATCAAGTCTTTGGCCCGCGATGGGCCGATCAATCTGGGGAGTCGTTGAGTGCCGCCGGCGCCGGGGATAATTCCCAGCAAGATTTCGGGCTGCCCGATCTTCGCGCGGTCCCCGGCGATTCGTAGATCGGTGCACAGGGCCAGCTCGCAGCCGCCGCCCAGTGCGAAGCCGGTGATCGCTGCGATCGTGGGTTTAGGGATGCGCGCGACTGCGGTGAAAGCAGATTGAAGTCCCACCGAGCGATCCACCATCTGCTGGTAGGACCATTCGGCCATCTCTTTGACGTCGGCACCAGCAGCGAACAGCTTCGGGCCGCCGTACACGATGACGGCGCGTACGTCGGCGCGAGAGGAAGCCTCGTGAGCGGCGGCGCGGATCTCGTCTTGCATCTGGGCGGAGAGCGCATTCATGGGCGGGCGATCTAGTCGAATCGTGGCGACGTTGTCCTCAACTTCGAACTGCACCAATTCGCCCATGTCCACTCCTGAGTTCTCGCGGCCTCATCTGGATCTGCCTCGCGGCGTACCGAACCCTAGAACCAACGGGCCCGTCCTCGTGGGTCCGGCCAGTTGGGGGCAGCAATGGGCAGCTCATCGCGACTGGCTTTGTTGGCGGGTTAGAGGTCTCTCCAGACCCAGGACGGGG
>JBBRLC010000338.1:0-2374 GCA_038231595.1 Candidatus Nanopelagicales bacterium
CCGCACTGATCCCCGTCGTCGAATCCGGATTCGACAACCGAACCTGGATGGATGACGCGTTGGGCATGGCCGCTGCAGTCATCCGGGAGGAGGCCTTTGCCGCGAAGCGGAATCAGTATTGCAAGTATTGCGAATTCAGGACTTTGTGCCCGGCCCAGCCAGCCGGACAGGAGGTGATCTGAGTGAACACCTCAGATGTACGGCCGATCTCGGGGATGCCGCCACCGCCGGCCCCGTCCATGTCCGCGCTATTTGGCATCGATTTTTCCGACGAGCAACTCGCCATCATCACCGCCCCCCTCGAACCCGCCGTCGTTGTTGCCGGGGCCGGGTCCGGGAAAACAACGGTGATGGCCGCCCGGGTCACCTGGCTCGTCGCCAACGGTTTGGTCGACCCCGATCGAATTCTTGGCTTGACCTTTACGAATAAGGCCGCTGGAGAACTCGCGGGGCGTGTTCGTGCCGGACTGACAAAACTTGCGCCTCCTGCAGATGCGTTGATCCGCACCGATCACGACAATGGAGAACCGTCGATCTCCACCTATCACGCGTTCGCCCATCGCGTGATTGAGGAACACGGACTGAGGCTCGGACTCGAGCCGGACGCGCGCTTGGTGACCGACGGAACTCGCTACCAACTCGCATTCCGAGTGGCATGCCGAACAAAGCGTCCAATCGTGGCGCTGAACTCACGACCCGTTGAGGTCGCGAAAAACATCGTTGCTCTCGACGGTGTACTGGCTGAGCGGATGGTGAGTCCGCAGGAGTTGATCAGCGCAGATGAAGCCCTCGTCGAGGTCATGTCTCGGGCCAACCAGCAAAACACCGGTCGCGACATGATCGAGACTGCGTCGGCCCGAATCGAGTTGGCGGGCTTGGTCGAGGAATTCAGAGCGGCAAAGCGTGACCACGACATCATCGACTTTTCAGATCAGCTTCGATTGTGCGCCGATCTCGCGCTGTCGTGTCCCGAGGTGGTCGAGTCGCTTCGTGGGCAGTTTCGCGTTGTGCTGCTGGATGAATATCAAGATACGTCGATCACCCAGCGTGTATTCATGGCCGCCCTGTTCGGCGATGGTCATCCCGTCACTGCGGTAGGGGATCCGTGTCAGGGCGTCTACTCATGGCGGGGCGCGGAGGTCGCAAACATCGACGACTTTCCTCACCAATTCCCGGTTGTGCATGTCGACGGATCTCGAACACCCGCCGCGGCGTACCCGTTGTCGGTCAATCGTCGGTCCGCGAGTTGGATTCTTGACGCTGCCAATGAGGTCGCTGTACCACTCCACGCCGTCCACCAAGATCTCGTCAATCTTCGTCCTGGTCGAGCGGACTTAGGCCCGGGCCGCATTGACGTGGCGTTGTTGGAAACCGAGAGCGCCGAGATCGATTGGGTGGCAGACCAAATCGCCAGGCTTGCGACCGAGGTAACAACGTGGGGCGATGTCGCGGTGCTATGCCGGGAAGCCAAGAAGATCCCGCTCGTGCATGCGGCGTTGGTGGCGCGAAACGTACCAGCGCAAATAGTGGGGAAAGCCGCGCTGCTCGAGCTCCCCGAAGTGGTTGAAATCGTCAGCATGCTGGAGGTCATTCACGACCCAGGCGCGAATTCCGCGCTGCTTCGCCAGTTGGTCGGACCTCGTTGGCGAATCGGTCCGCGGGATCTTGCTGTGTTGGGAAGGTATGCCGCGCAACTGGTCCAAGACGATCCAGGGCAACGACACAAGCCAGGTCCCGCCGACGACACCGCAAGCATTGGCGATCAACTGGACAATGCCGTCGCAGGCACGGACCCCGTTGACGTCGTATCGCTCGCCGACGCCATCTGCAATCTGACCGGTGAGGTCGACCTGTCTGACGCCGCCCGGCAGCGGTTGACCGCATTCGCGGGCGAACTCGCGAGGTTGCGTCAACACGCCGGGGAACCGCTTGTCGATTTCATCTATCGCGTCCTTGCGGCCAGCGGTCTGGATGTCGAATTGTCTTCGAGTCCAGAGGCAATTGCGGTTTCTCGCCGCGAATCGATTGCGGCCTTCATCGAGCTGGCATCGCAGTTTCGCGATCTCGAACGGGAGGCCACGCTGGGCGCGTTCTTGGCATGGCTACGCGATCTCGCTCGACTAGATGACGATCCAGGGCTTGAGGTCGAACCAGCAACCAACGCGGTGACGGTGATGACAGTGCACAAGTCCAAAGGGCTCGAATGGCCCATCGTGGTCGTTCCGTTTCTCACCAAGGGAGTTTTCCCGAGCGGGAACGGCGCGAACCGCTGGCCCAAGTCGCCCGTGACGCCGCCTCTCGCGGTCATCGCTGCTGCGTCGGGCAGTGCTGCGTTGCTCGCCGACCCGCGACTGGATTTCCCATCGTCTGAATC
>JBBRLC010000339.1:0-2366 GCA_038231595.1 Candidatus Nanopelagicales bacterium
CAGCCAGAAGTTCACGCAACGGCGGCTCGTACGCCTCACTGAATGTCGGAAACGGATGAACGACATCGACGAGGATGGACAGCGGTACGTCAGCACGAATTGCCAGGATGGCCTCGGAGAGCCATTCCTCGGCATGGGGACCGATCGCCGCAGCACCGATGAGTACGCCGCGATTGAGGTCGGCCGTCAATACCAGTCGACCACCGGAACTACCCTCAGTCGTTGTGCGGGCCCCGTCCTTGAGTTCGAAAACAGCGGTTGCTGTCAGGATCCCGGAATGGCTCGCCGCCGCTGAGTCCATCCCGACGCTGGCCACTGACGGATCGGTGTAGATGGCCCTCGGAATTGCGCGATAGTCAGCCTTGCTGAATTTCCCTTGAATACCGCCCGTCACAATTCGGGCTTGATAGTTGGCGGTGTGAGTGAAAGGTGCGATGCCCGTTACGTCGCCAGCAGCCCACACGTGCTCGTGTCCGACAAGCCGGCACTGGTCATCGATGTCCAGTGCCCCCTTCTCATTTGCCTCGATGCCCAACACCTCGAGGCCGAGACCTTCGATCGTGGGCTTTCTCCCCGCGGCAAGAATCACGCGTGCCACCTTCGTGGATGAACCGTCGGCAAAGTGGAGCACAGCAGACCCGGTCGAGTCCGACTCCACTCTGTCGACTTTCACCCCGAGTCGTAGTTCGACGCCCTCCTCGGAGAGAACGTTGGCAAGTTCGGCTGCGACACTCGACTCCTCCGCCGAGATCAGTCGCTTCTCCGCTTCGATGAGGATGACGCGGCACCCAAAACGACAGAACATCTGCGCGAGTTCACAACCAACCGGGCCCCCGCCAAGGATCGCGAGCGACGCCGGCAATTCAGTTGCCGAGAGGGCCTGGTCGGACGTCCACGTGGGTATCTGATCGAGTCCAGGCACGGGCGGTGTTGTGGCAACCGAACCGGTGGAAAGCACGAGGTCGCCGTACTCCACCTCCTCGGTGCCGACTAGCACGACTCCCGGCCGTATCACTCGACCATGCCCGCGCTTGAGTACGGCACCGGCGTCGGTGAGTGATTTCGCGGCGCCTGTGTCGTCTCGATCCTTGGCAATCTCGTCTCTACGCGCAGCTGCGTGGGCGAATGCCTCGTCATTGCCGTCTGGGACAAATGGTTGCGACGACCCACCGAGGGACTGGATACGGCGAGCGTCGTGACGGGCTTGGGCGCTGCGCAACATTGCTTTGCTGGGCATGCATGCGAAGTAGGGGCACTCTCCACCCACTAACCCAGCCTCAACGACAACGACGGACATCCCCGCTTCGGCGAGACTCTTCGCGATCGACTCCCCCGCGGAACCCGCGCCCAGAACAACGACATCAACCCTCATCGGTCCTCCTCGTATGAATCAGCCCATTGTGACTCGGTCATCGGCAAAGAAGTGGAGACGAACAAAGATTGCTCACCGAATCAGCGGTTGAACCCGATGTGTACGTGATCATGGTGCGTCCTATCGCTGAAATACCGGCCACCCCTGATAAGAATTGGGCCGCCCACGTTGTACGCCCCGTGTGCGACGGCGAATCGCATCGCTGCGGCAGCACGTGAGTGGTTGGTGGGGTTGACGAACGGTTGGGAATCCAAGCCCCACAAATCGACCGCTCGACCCAGTGGGTGATCGCTGGTCCGAGCCGTACCGAAAACGTCTAGAGGATGTCCGGATCGCAAAATGCTGACATCAACGATGTGCGCCGCTGACAAGTCGCGCAGTAAACCGAGGACAGAGTCGTGAATTCGTCCGGCTCGGATGTCGGCCTCGGCGGCGTACGGAAGGCGTATCCGAGTGCTCGACAGCACTCCTGACGCCGAAACGCTAATTGTCGCGGCGCGTGCACCTGATCGTGCGGGCAGTACGTCGACTACTCGCCAGTGCCGGGACGCCTTCGTGAGCCGTACGTCGAGCGTTGTCCCTCCCGCCTGGACCGTGCCGGACGCAAGCGCACGCCATTGATCAACCACGACCAAAACACTCGCGCTGCCGCTGAGCAGCCCGCCGTACTGGACGTCGCGGACTTGCGCTACCGCGTGAGTCCCTACTCCGAGTATCGGGGCGACCAAGTCCACGAGTCCTGGGTCGAATCCGAGTCGGGCAATTCGCGTTCGAGCAGCACTGCGGCCAGCGCTCGCGGAATCCCACGCGCCAATCGTTTCAACTAGCAGCGCCGCCCGGGACTTCACACCTGGCTCGATCTCGTACCGGCTGGGTAGCCACGGGTGCGTCGAGGGCAATGCCACAGTTGGCGATGGAGTCGGCGCGGCCGGGGTGACCACGGATGGTGTTGACGGCTCCGGCGTGAGTGAGTCCGAGGGTGAGTGTGGAGACC
>JBBRLC010000340.1:0-2350 GCA_038231595.1 Candidatus Nanopelagicales bacterium
GAATAGCTACGAGTATTGACAAGAACGTTGGAATCGCTCCTGGAATGACAAAGAGAAAGGCCCAGAACCCAGGGCCAGAGTCCGTTACTTCCGTGATCACGAAATTTCACCAGAGCTCCGACGGTCAGTTGGCCTCAGCGGGGTCGATACACATGCGCGCGATGGTCGACGTGCAAGATCCAGACAATTTCGAGATCATCCTCAGCGCGAAGCAAGATTCGGTAGTCACCATTGCGGGCCGTTCGTGAACCCCGAAGCTCCCCCTCGAGTGGCTTACTCAGCCGATTGGAATTGTCGGCAAGGCGTTCATCGACGAAGACCAAAACCGCGACAGCGGCACGACTGGGCAAGCGGGCCAGGTCTCGCTGGGCGGGGGCTGACCACTCCACCCGATAACTCACCGTGCTGGAAGTCCGAGTTGACGTCGCAACTCGTCACTACTGATCGTGCGACCCGCTTCGATGTCTGCCTCGGCCTCGACGATCGACTCCCGGATTCCCGGACGTGACAACCAATACAACGTCTCCTGTAGGGACTCAAGATCTTCAGCGGCCATGATCACCGCGGCGGGGCGACCGTGTTTGGTGATCATGATTTGCTCATGAGTCGACTCGGCGTCGTCGACCAGTTCGTTCAGCCGAGCTTTGACCTCGGTCACGGTTAGGCTGCGCATGGCATCACTATAGGCCGAAATAAAGTCCGTAGCAAGGCCGAAATCCGACGCCTACCCAAAGGGCCGCGAGTGGCGCCCTCCTCGAACTCGGCCCCCACCGCAAGTCCTCACTAGCGGCGCAGCCAGCGCGTCGCGAGGCCGACGACGGCGAGGGCGGCAATCGCTGCGACCGCGAATGCGAATGGCTTCCCAATTCCGCCGCCAACGGATAACGCGTTGGGTGTTGGCGTGACGATGGCGCTCGACGATGTCGGCGGGCTGGACGAGGCAGGCGCATCAGTGGGGATCGGGACGAACCACAGCGCGTTGTCGCGTTCCCCTGCGGTAAGCAGTCCCTGACCGTCAGCGGTCCACGTGATCGCCTCACCTTGAGGTTGCTGCGGCAAGGTGATTCGAGTGATCTGACGGCCGGGCGGAAGTCCGTCGAATACATACGCCCACACGTAGTCGCGCAACACGTATTTCGTGCCATCAGGAGATATCGCGCCGTCAGTGATGAGGCCACCTGCGGGAGCAATGCGCGGAAGTTGCATCACACTTTGACTCACCAGCGGAACAGGCAACGGGTAGATGCCACCCGCCGCGAGTTGCTTGGTCACCACCCACAACTGAGGCTTCGTCGGCACTGCCAATACGGTTTCTGCATTGTGTGGCCCATCTAGGTAGGTGAACTGGTACGTCCGGGCCGTGACGCTCTCATTCTTGAGAACGGCCGGTTCCACAACGACGTGAATTCGAACCGACGGCCACGAGTCGCGATTGTCGCCGACGTCGCCGACCCACAACACATGTCGGCCGCTCGCATCGACCCCCGACGCAATGCCTTCGATATCCCTTGCGTCAATGTTGGAAATTCGCACCCGCGCTCGCACAACACACGTCGTGGTATCCATTGCATAGAGGTACGGGCCACCACCTGAGTCGTTGTGAACCCAGGCCACGCCGAGATGGACTCCGGACAGCGCGATACCGCTGACCTCGCCGAGCCGCTGGTCCGTCCAACGGCAGACGACGTGAGCCCCGTCACCGGCACGAGCACTCGGCGCCACCCCGGTGAACGCGATCGACAGTCCAAGTGATCCCGACGCCAGGAGGACGACGACGCGACGCAGCCCTCGGAGCCGTATGCGTGAGCTGCGGTGCACGAGATCACCTTCCCTCACGGTCGTGAGCGAAGGCAGACCGGGGATCGTACGAAAGGGATAGCCAATCTCCGAAGCGCAGTGAACAATTCCGACCATGGCCTTTGACCCCCGCGAGTACGACGACGCCTTAGATCGAGCTTCCACGCACGCACGCCAGTGGCTGTCCTCGCTCCCCGAACGCGCGATCCCGATGCAACTCAACGCCGACGAAGTAGGAAAGGCATTCGGCGAGACGTTGCAGGACGGTCCCATCGATCCGGCGGCCGTGATCGACGAACTCGCCGAGGTCGCAGAACCGGGACTGATGGCGATGGCGTCGGGACGGTTCTTCGGGTGGGTGATTGGTGGCACCTTGCCCGCTGCTCTTGCCGCGGACTGGCTTGTCAGCGCGTGGGACCAAAACACCGGGATGCGTTTCGCGACGCCCGGCGTTGTCGCAGCGGAGGAAACCGCCGCGCTCTGGCTGCTTGATTTGCTGGGTCTGCCCGCGGCCGCCGACGTCGGATTCACCACCGGCGCGACGATGGCCAAC
>JBBRLC010000341.1:0-2335 GCA_038231595.1 Candidatus Nanopelagicales bacterium
CGCCCCAGGATTCCCGAGAACGGGTTGAGTAAAGCTGCGCGGTGAGACCCCATCCGCGCGTGGGGATCGGCAGACTCACCGGTGTCACCACGAGTGTCGAGCCCGTTGAGACGCCATCGATATCAGCGATCACTTGGTGCCAACCGAGCGGCAGGTCAGCAGGTAAGGCAAACACGACCTCGCCCAGTGTCTCAGCCAGTGCCTTCCCCGAAGGCTCATGACCTGCTATCCACGGTTGCGAGACGCTCGCGTCACCAAATTCGACCCCGTCTTCGGTCCGAACCTTGATCGCAACGCGAGCGTCTGCGCGGACACGGACCACGATAGTTGCAGGCGTTCCGACTCGCGTGACGATGACCGGCGGGAGAACTCGCTGCCACCGCGCCCGATGGGTCTCGGCCAAGGCAAGCGCGATCGCCTCGTTGGAGGTGGCGTCAATGTCAAGTGTGGCAAGGACTTTGCGCACCGTCTCGCTAGTGACGAGGTGGACGTTGTGATCCTGCCCCACGTAGAAAGTCGCGACGCCATACGCGGCGGCTAACTCGGCGAGGTCCGGTGCAATCTCATAGTCAAGCGGCGATAGGTCGATGGCTCTCACGTCGTGTCATCACGGCGGCCACGTCGCCGACGCAGGAGCCATTGCCCGCCGATCGTGAGAAGCCCGCCCACCACCAAGAGGCCCAACAGAATCCAGATAAGCGGCACCAAGGCGCTGAAGAAGACAAAATCGATGTTGACGTCTTCCTTGTTCTTCAGCACGAATAGCACGACGTAGATGCCGAGCAGGGACCAGAGCCCCGGCTTGACATACCGTCGGAGGTCGTCGCGAGCCAGCGGATCAGGCTTTCCGAAGGAGTCAGAACTGCGCCCCGACGAGTTTTCCTTGTCCTCAGACATCGGTATTCCTCTCCCACGGACAACGACGACACTCGAAGGCTAGGACGTAGCGCGTCCCTGCACACGCCACCGGCTAGGTTTTCGCCCATGTCATTTCCGAAGTATCCCCGCGCTGAGCGAACTGACAGTGTCGACGTCCTGCACGGACACCCAGTGGCTGACCCCTATCGCTGGCTCGAGGACCCCGCGGATTCGCGAACCGTTCGGTGGGTCGTGGAACAAGATGAGTTGCTGAGCAGCAACTCGCAACTGTGGCCGGGCCGAGACAGCGTCGCCGACCGCCTGCGCGAACTCCTCGCGGCGGGGGTTGTCTCTGCCCCGATCTGGCGCGGCGATCGCCAGTTCTTCATGCGGCGTACGGCTGATCAGGAGCACGCCGTCCTGCTCACGATTGATCCCGACGGGAGCGAACGCGAACTCATCGATCCGATCGCCTTGGACCCCCACGGACTGACCACCCTGGACACCTGGCAACCATCCAAAGAAGGGGACCGCCTCGCCTATCAAATCTCGGTAGGCGGGACTGAGGAGTCGGTCCTGCGGGTGATGGAAGTGGCCACCAGTGAAAACGTTGACGGGCCGATCGATCGCGCACGCTATTCGCCGGTGGCCTGGTTGCCTGGAGGCAAGCACTACTACTACGTACGCCGATTGGCGCCCGAACTCGTGCCCGCCGACGAGGAGCAGTACCACCGCCGGGTGTGGTTGCACGAAGTTGGCACCGACGCGTCGCAGGACGTGGAAATCTTTGGTTCGGGTCGCCTGATTACTGAGTACTTCGGCGTCAGCGTGAGCCGCGATGGGCGATGGTTGGAAGTCACCGCTGCCGAGGGCACTGCACCTCGAAACGACGTGTGGCTCGCGGACCTCACTACCTCGAGCCTTGAAGCACCGACCCTGGTTGAGGTCCAGGCGGGAATCGATGCGCAAACCGGCGTGTATGTCGGGCGCGACGGTCGCCTCTACGTCCACACCGATCGCGATGCGCCTCGCGGACGAGTGTGCGTGACGACGCCGGAACGCCCGGGGTTCGAAGACTGGCAAGACTTCTTGCCCCAGGACCCGATCGCCGTACTCAATGATTTCGCGATTCTTGACGGTGCCGAACTCGACCGACCGCTGATGTTGGTGTCATGGACCCGGCATGCGATCAGCGAGATTTCTGTTCACGACCTAGCAACGGGTCGACGTATCGGTGATGTGCCACTGCCCGGTTTGGGCTCAATCGGCGGAATCATCGAGCGACCCGAGGGCGGCCACGAGGCATGGTTCACCTACACCGACCACGTGACGTCGTCGAGCGTACGTCGTTACGACGCGCGCACCGAAGACGTGTCGGTGTGGGCGAATGCACCGGGCAGTGTCGAAGTCCCAAGAGTTCACTCGCGCCTTGTCGAGTATCCGTCCTTGGACGGAACAATCGTGCGGATGTCCCTGC
>JBBRLC010000342.1:0-2314 GCA_038231595.1 Candidatus Nanopelagicales bacterium
GCCACTTCGACCAGCGACGATGACGAGAACATGTATCAGAACTTACTGAGAGGGTCTGACAACTCCGGGGACGACAACAACGGTGAAACCACCTGGGGCTGTGGACAAATAAACCTAACGAGTTATCCACAAACCCGCCCCCGGATACACGGAAAGGTGGGTACCAAAAACTGCCTCTCACGCATCCGGCAGCACATTCATCGCAGGGCAACTGGGCTAGTGGGTGAGGGCGCGGTGGAGTTGTCGAGCGCTGCGGTCGGTGAGGATCGAGACTTGGTCGATGATCACCCGCTGGGCTGCCTCTGAATCGTCGCGACGTAGTGCATCGAGGTAGTCCGGGCGCAAGGCCGGATCGAGCACCGCGTCGCCACCTTCTGCTGCTCGCTTGGCTAGCGCTGCGACGAGTTCAGTGATCAAGTCCTGTTGTTCGGCATAGATACTCTCCGCGCCGTGACGCTCGAAGACATAGAGATGCGCGATGGACTTGAGCACTCCGACCTCAAGGCGTACGCCGTCAGGAACTACAAGGTCAGCTTTGTAGCGGGTGAGGTGTTCTTCGCCGTACGCCGTGCGCGTCGCATCTTGTGCCGCCGAGCAGAAGCGGCCGATGAGTTGACTGGTGAGATTCTTCAGGGCGGCGAGCGATCGTAACGAGCCGTCATACCGACGGGGCCACGACGGCGAAGAGACGAGCTGTTCGATGACCGCGAGGGCGTCTGCTGCGCCGGTATCACGCAGATAAGTCGACGTCGCGATGGACGCAATCGCTTGACGCTCGCTCGGATCGTCCAACGCATCCAACCGAATGTGTCCGGCGTGAACGGCATCCTCAATGTCGTGAACGCTGTAGGCGACGTCATCGGACCAGTCCATGATCTGCGCTTCCATGCAACGGCGCACGCCAAGTGGTGAGTCGGTTTCATGGGTCGATCGATCAATCCCGCGTACCCAGTCGAAGACGTCGAGATCGTCGTCGTAGACGCCAAATTTCGTCCCGCCATCGGGGGCTTCGCCCCGTCGCCATGGGTACTTTGTTGCCGCATCAAGCGCAGCACGCGTGAGATTCAATCCAACCGAAATCCCCGGTCGTGGACCCTCGTCATCGCTGAACCGCTTGGCTTCAAGTCGCGTGAGCAGTCGGAGGCTTTGCGCGTTCCCCTCGAAGCCACCAATGTCGGACGCGGCCCGGTCCAATGCGGCTTCACCGTTGTGCCCAAATGGCGGATGCCCCAAGTCGTGCGCGAGGCACGCCACCTCCACCAAGTCAGGATCGGCACCAAGGGCCGATCCCATCTCGCGTCCGATCTGCGCGCATTCGAGGGAGTGGGTCAAGCGCGTACGCGGAAAATCGAGTTCTCCGGCCTGCACGACTTGCGTCTTCGCGGCCAAGCGACGCAGTGCCGCGGAGTGCAGAACTCGAGCCCGATCGCGGGCAAACTCGGAACGTTGCAGACCCTTCGACTCCTCGGAAACCCATCGCTGGGCGTCCCGTTCGTCATATCCGGGGATGCCGCGTGGCGGATCGGCTCCGTCGACACCGGCATGTTCAGAGGTGATTGGCATGACGGGAATTCTTACCATGCCGTCCTGAACACTGTCCTGAACGCTGTGCCAGGCACTGTCCTGAACGCTGTGCCAGGCACTGTGCTAAACGCTGTGCCAGGCACTGTGCTGAACGCTGTGCCAGGCACTGTGCTGATTGCGAGAAGTGTGCGCAACTACTGCGCACCCACGATCGACTGAATACCCCAACGCTGCCAGGCCCAGAAGTGCATGAGTCCCAATGTCTCGCGCGCGAGATAGTCCGGCGTGACGTCGCTGCCGGCGCCCCCGCTCGTGGGCGAGAGTTTGACGTCGATGCCGAGTCTCCGTGCGATTGCCTGCGACCTGGCTTCATGTACGGGGTCTGTGACGAGGGTGACCGAGCGCCAGCCCTTGTCAGCCATCACTTTGGCAACCGCGGTCAAACTCTCGGCCGTATCGCTTCCAGTGCCAATGGCCGTGATCTGCTCCGCGGGAATCCCCGCCTTCACCAGCCAGGCCTTCCCCGCTTGGGCTTCAGTGAAGCGATCACCTTCTTGTTTGCCGCCGACGGTGATGATGTCCGCCGACACGCCAGCACGCTGGAGTTCCTGCGCGTGCGCGAGTCGCGATTGCAGCACCGGGGACGGAGTACCGTTGAACTGCGCCGCCCCCAACACCACAATTGCGTCGCTGTGCGACCGGTCGTCGGTGCCGGAGATGAGTCCGATGTAGACCGCGGTAGCAATCGCGGCAATCAGAAATACGAGTACAGCCAGAACGGCGACGCGTA
>JBBRLC010000343.1:0-2301 GCA_038231595.1 Candidatus Nanopelagicales bacterium
GCGGCTCGTAGATGTCGGCCGAGCCGCAAATCTGGTGCTGCTGATTGCTCAGCGGGTGCCGGGACAAGAAGGGGTGAGTCAGCGTGTGGTCTTGGATCGTCGCCCCGGCATCTTGGAGCGACTTGAAGTACGCCCAGTCGCCATTCACCGCGGCATTGACCAAAAAAACCGTGACCGGAATATGACGATCCTTCATCAGCGTGATGAGCGCGGGATCGTGCGTGTAACCGTCATCGATGGTGATGAACACGACGGGGTCTTTGGTGTCGATTCGGCGTACGAGCGCAGGGAGACCTGCCGTTGAGGTCGGCGCCACGGAATTGGGTGTTTGATTCGACGTCGAAGGACTAGACGGACTAGACGGACTAGACGAACTCGGCGTCACCGTGGAAGTTGCGTGTCCCGTTGGCTTAGCCGAAGCGCTCGGTTTGCCCGCCGATGCAGCGTTGGACCCTGATGCCGAGCCCGCCGACGTTGAGAAAACGACACCGATCGCGACAACTGCGGCCAACACCAAAGCCGCCGCAACTAACCACGCTTGGCGCTCTTCGCGCATCTGGTCAGACCGTCTCGAAATGTACGGCGCGGGCACGCTCGTACACCTCGTCACTCGGTACGCCTTCTTCGAACCGCGGAGGCGTGTCCCATCGGGTCAACAACATCACGCGCAACGGATCACCTTCGCTCTTGAGCATCTCAGCCGCGATACATCCTTCGGTACCAAGGGCCCTCGGGATCAAATCGTGCCGTACCCAGTCCAATGCATCCTCGAGGCGCCCCGGGGACACGGTGGCTTCCCAGATTCGGACGATCATGACGCTCCTTCTGCAAGCGGCGAGACTGGCGCGGTGGGCCGCGAATCCGGGGCCACCGTCACATCGGTTATGGGCATCGAGGAGTCTGCCCCGAAGGTCATCAACGTCGACGCTCGACCCCTGGCCACAAGTTCCGCGCCGAGGGCAGCGACCATCGCGCCGTTGTCGGTGCACAACCCCGGGCGCGGGATGCGCAACTCGATGCCGGCTTCGGCGCAGCGCTGCTCCGCGACGATCCTGAGTCGCGAATTCGCCGCGACTCCCCCGCCAATCAGCAGATGTCCGACGTCGTTACTTCGGCACGCGTCGATCGCTTTCGCCGTCAGTACGTCGACAACGGCCTCCTGAAAAGACGCTGCCACGTCGGCTACCGGCACGGTTTCGCCATCGCGCTGGCGGGCCTCGATCCAGCGCGCAACGGCGGTCTTTAGGCCAGAGAAAGAGAAGTCGAATCGGTGCTTCTCGAAATCGCGCGGCGAAGTGAGAC
Source organism: Candidatus Nanopelagicales bacterium (assembly GCA_038231595.1). GTDB lineage: Bacteria > Actinomycetota > Actinomycetes > S36-B12 > JBBRLC01 > JBBRLC01. The sequence continues at coordinate 1,303 of JBBRLC010000343.1, forward strand.
CGCGGGGGAACGCGACGTACGCCATGTCGCCGTTCTGCGATTCGCGATCGATCCACGGGCCGCCGGGAAAGGGCAGCCCCAACACGCGCGCGACTTTGTCGAACGCCTCACCAGCTGCATCGTCCAGGGTCGCGCCCAAGAGGATGACGTCGTTGGTCACGTCGGGGACGAGCAGCAGCGACGAGTGTCCGCCCGATACGAGCAACGCGATCGTGGGTTCCGGCAGCGGGCCGTGCTCAAGTTGGTCCACGGCAACGTGCGCGGCCAAGTGGTTGACGCCGTAGACCGGTTTGCCGAGCGCGAGTCCAAGCGCCTTCGCCGATGACACACCGACGAGCAGGGCACCAACCAAACCAGGTCCCGCGGTGACCGCAATTGCGTCGAGGTCAGATAACCGTATGCCTGCGTCAGCACACGCACGCGTCATCATCGGCACCATCGCCTCAAGATGTGCGCGGCTGGCGACCTCGGGGACAACTCCACCGAAGCGTGCATGCTCATCGACGCTCGACGCGATCGCGTCGGCGAGCAAGGTGGTACCGCGAACAATGCCGACACCCGTTTCGTCGCAGGATGTTTCGATGCCAAGTACGAGCGGTTCGTCGCGTGTCATGGGACTTCCGGGAACTTCAGTTGCATCACCACGGCATCGACGCCGGGTGCGTAGTAGTCCACGCGGCGGTGGATCATCACGAATCCCACCGACTCATAGAGCGAAATTGCGGCCGCATTCTCCGCTCTCACGTCGAGCATGACTTTTCGGGAGCCTCGCTCGCGGGCCTTGTCGAGAAGGAGGTTCAATAACCGTCGACCGATTCCGCCACCGTGCGCCTCACTCGCAACCGCGATGACTTGCACATCCGAGGTATCTCCGGCGGTGGCCAATCCGGCGTACCCGACGAGTGCGTCGAAGCGTTCCGCGACGAACAAATCGCGAGTGTCAGGTACGCCAGCCAGTTCGTTCCAGAACTGACCGACGCTCCACGGGTCGATTCGAAA
>JBBRLC010000344.1:0-2300 GCA_038231595.1 Candidatus Nanopelagicales bacterium
ACACGGTCGTCCTGTGCGGCTTCTCGACATCGGGCTGCGTCCGGGCGTCCTGTGTCGATGCGGTTTCGTCCGAGTTGATCCCGATCGTCGTTGCCGACGCATGTGGTGATCGCGACGTACGTCCTCACGAAGCAAATCTGTTCGACATGAATGCCAAGTACGGTGATGTCATCTCCGAAGGCGACGCCATCGCGCACTTCGCCCAACTGTCTCGTTCATCTCCAAGTCCTTAGTCGACGCTTCCTCGTTGGCTTCAACTTTTCCGACTCCCTCCCCTCAACTTCCTCCTCTCGACTCCCCGCACCCGACCACCGGCCATCAACACCGCATCGGAGAAGATCAGTGCTAACTCACGTTGTTGTCTTCAAGTTCGCCGACTCTTCCAATCGCGACGAAGCTAAGACGCGACTTGAAGCGCTGCCCGCACAGATCCCCGAGATCCGAACGCTGACCGTGGGTTTGGATTCGATCGGTAGCGAGGTTTCGCACGACGCCGTACTCATCACTACTCATGCCGATGCCGCTGAGTTGCGGGCGTATCAGAGCCATCCCGTACATCAAGAATTTGGCGCGTGGCTTCGACCGCTGCTCACCAGTCGGGTAGTCGTCGACTTCGACTCCTAACCCCCTCCGCCGAGTCTGGAGAAAGTGCCCTGTTTGACCCCCATTTCGGGTCCATAAGTCCAGACTCGGCGAGGGTGGGTGAAACGGGTGGTGAGAGAGCTAGGACAACGAGCGGGTGGCGAGGTTGAGTAGCCGCGTGTTGTCCCAGTTTTCGGTGAATGCTGGCGTTCCGTTGGTTGGACCCATCCGTACGACGACCGTGCCCTCATCCGGCGCGACGTAGACCCGTTGACCCCCGAAACCTTGCGCGACCACAACACCCTGAGCATCGAAAGGCTCCCGGGCGCCGAGTCGGCCCAACTCGGCGTCTCCGGGGAACTTGCGCAAACCGTCGCCTAGCCAGATTTGGCGTCCGTACCAAGGCCACCGCGAATCCGGGGCGGTTATCTCCTCCACCCACGTCGTCGGCACGATCCGAGTTCGGTCCACCTCGCCTCGGTTACGAATCAGCTCCCCGAACTTCGCCCAGCCGTATGCCGTGGACTGCAGGCAACACGACGTCGAGGCATGCCCGTACCGCGAGTCGAGCCAAACCCTCGCGGGGCCAGCCCCGAGCGGACCCCACAGTCGTTGTTGCAGCCAGTGGGCATATCTCATCCCAGTAGCGCGCTGAAGAATCAGTCCGAGAGCGTGCGCGTTGATGTTGTTGTAGGCAAAGTCGATGTTCGGCGCGCTAGTACGGCGTACGTGGCGCAGCATTCCTGCAGTGTCGCCGCTGAAGAGCCAGGCGAAATCCCAGGACAGTGGATTCATGGTGAACGACGAGACTCGTAATCCGCTACACATGCGGAGCAGGTCATCGATGGCGATGTCGCCGCGCTCGTCGTCGGCCCATTCAGGCATCCACGGACGCACAGGCGAATCCAGACCGGAGATGTGTCCCGCATCGATCGCGGCGTACACAAGAAATGGAAGCAGCGACTTATGCATCGACTGCGACCCCGACATTGATTCGCGTGAGTGATCGGGCGCGTACCACTCGAGTGCGACGTTTCCATCGATGACGACGATCAGGGCGGTGGAGTCAATTGACGCGGCGTACTCCACGAGATCGGTCACCACGCCTTCGCCAAGTCGAGACTCATCGACGGGAAGCTCGACGACCGGGTCAATCGCGACATCTTCGGTGACGTCTATGGCGACCGAATCAACGTCGCCCGACTGGATCATGGAAAAACGGCGCCACAGCCACGGATCGATCTCATGGATGCTCATCGGCCAACACCTTGGTGCGTTTCAGCTGGCTCTAACGCATCCCGGGGCACATTCATCGGAACGGGTTGGCGTGGAGTGGCTATTGGCCGGGGTAGGCGCGGGAGGCCCGAGCGGTCGATTCGGGGTCAGCTCAAGCGCGGAAAAGCGCTGGGGCATGGGTGACGCAGGTTTGGACATATTCGAGGATTCCCTCATCGCCGTACTCACGACCGAAACCGGATTTCTTCACCCCACCGAATGGGGCTCGCATGCTCAGCCCGGTTCGGTTGTGCGTGTTGACGAAAACGAAGCCCGCCTCCAACCGCGCCGCGATCTCAAAGGCACGATCCTCGTCGGCGCTCCAAACACTTGCCCCGAGTCCCAACTCGCCCGCGTTGGCACGCGCGACGACCTCGTCAATGTCGTCGTACGCCATGACCGGTACGAGGGGACCGAACTGCTCCTCCGCGACTAACTGGGCA
>JBBRLC010000345.1:0-2293 GCA_038231595.1 Candidatus Nanopelagicales bacterium
CGGCGTTGTCCGAACTCGTCACAGGGACGGGTGACGGTCAGCGACCACGACCGGGTGCGTCGCTAACCATCCGCTTGTGCTGGCGGCGTGTTTCCCATGAGATCCAACATCAATCACATCGAAGTCGTGACCGCTCGGGCCATGAGTACCGCGGGAGATGCTCACTCAAGTCAGAGTTGTTCCACCGAAGCGCCAAAGGTCTGGGTTTGAAATATCGAATGGCCTTGGGTTGGGATCGGGCTTGAGCATCTTGGGATTGGGTTGAACCCCAGGGTGACCGTATGGACCCCGGGATCTACCCACCGGGTTGGATTTACGCCGGTGAACGCGGCACCGTCGACAAATATCTCGTAGGTGCCTATCCCGTCCCAGTTCCCATCGTTCCAGTTCCCGCACGGTTCCAGATAGCCCGTGGCAGGGTCATAGTCGCCGTTGAACTGGGCGTCTGCGATAGACACTCGTTTGACGTCCGGCCGGTCTCCGTTCCCGTCCAATTTCACACTCGCGCTTATTCGCACAATCTGCGGACCAGTACCGGTCACGGTGAGTTGTGCGGATTCGAAAACCACGAACGGTCGATCGTTCGGCCATGTCGGAGTCTGACTCAGATCGATGAATGTGGGAGCCGGCCTCGGTCCTGAAACGACAGTCACGCGGTTGAGGCCTACGGCGTCTTTGTCGTCGTTGCCCGGGACGCCTTGTTGTCCCCGTGCACCGGTTGCACCTGTCGCACCGACGGCGCCTTGGTTGTTCCAACTCACTGAGGTCTCCCATGAGCCGCACGACTTGCCAGCCTGCTTGTCGATGATTCGTACCAGGCCGGTGACCTTCTCCCGGCACGCAGAGATCGCACCGGTGCCGGAGTCGGGGATGGCGGCAACAGCGACACCCCGAGTACAACGGAGGCGACTGTCGCGCCGACGATGAAGCCAGCACCGAACCTGCGACGTGGTTGTGCGGAATGACGCACCATGGCGGACCCTCGTTGGTTTGATGCCATTGTTCAGCGGCGGATGATCTTGGCGACCTAGGGGCGTGACGATTCCTTGGCAAGGACTGGCGCTGACTCGACGGCGATTTACCCAACTCGGAGCGGGCAATCCTCGCGCTTGTGGTGCGCCACAACCGAGTGACATTCCTCGACGCCGGCACGGCCGACTTCTAGCGTTTGCCGCTAAGTGGTCGCCGCGCCATGCGTCATCCCCCGGCACGGCGACCGCTGCAATGTTTACGGGGGTACTCAGCCGCCGATGCCCGCGTCCACCACCAACCTCGTGAAGTGGGCGTCACCATGCTCGCGGGTAAACACCGACCGAGAGTCAGCGCTACTACGCATCTGCGCTCAAGCACAGTTGATTCGAGTGGCAAAATTCGCTTGGGAGGCAATGCCGTGTAGTTGTCCTGCCAGGATGGACACTTGCCCATGCTGGGATTCCATTCCGGGGTGACCCAGCAACTGAAGCGACAACGAGTCAGCCGCGCTGGCCCGCTGAACCAATCTGCGCGGCGAGTTGCGCACACTTGGGTTTTCGTCGTGTTCGACTTCTCCCGGCCAGAGTTCTGCACCAGCAAAGTCTTCAGCGAGGCTAGCGGGTCGAAGATTCTCAACAGCCCCTCGGCTAGCCTCAACGCGCAAGCCGCCGTCCACCAACCTCGTGGCGCGGGCGTCACCATGTTTAGACCATGCGGATGGCCTCTCGGGGTTTCTGAGTCTCTCTTGACTTGAGAGCGCTGTGCGAGTCCAGCCCGAGCAGATGAAATATCGAAACCCATTGCAGGAGCAAGGATTTCTCGGGATACCTCAGGCGTCTCTTAGTCCAGGTGGTCGCGCATTAGGGACGACTAAGCGTTATGCGAATACGCCTGTGCCGCAAGCGTTGTAAGAGCGTTGTGCTAGGAAATATCCTGGACTGAGGCGACTCCCTCGCCATCGGCAAAATCGATGGGTTCTGGGAACGCAGACTCGCCTCTGATCTGCTTCCAGAGATCGGCGATTCCCGGTCTGAGGTAGTAGTGACCCACACCCGTGTGCCAATCGGCGCGAACAGGCCACTGAGTGCGTTCGAGACCGTATTTCGGGTGCTTGAACATCATCGTGAGACCAGCGAGTTGACCGCGCACTTGAGCGGAGGTCAACCCAGCAGTGGATTCAATGTCCTTGACGGTGACGGGCGCGTCACCGGCGACAGTACAAAGGTCCATCATCGTCAGTGTGGCCGCAGTTCCTCGGTCAGCGAGGAACTGAAGTGAGTCGAGGTCCCACGGCAGCCGTGGCCCCGTGTCGTCAAGGTCA
>JBBRLC010000346.1:0-2285 GCA_038231595.1 Candidatus Nanopelagicales bacterium
ATCAGCGCGGCGAGGTTGGTTCCCACATTGACGATCTTCGCCACCGCCGAGGCCCGAAGAAACGCGTAACCCAGCAGGCCCACGAGCACAAATACCAGAAACGAACCGGTGCCCGGGCCGATGGCCCCGTCGTACAACCCAATCACCGCGCCGAGGCCTGTCGCGGTCACGAGATGACGGCGCTCTCCGCGCCAACGCAGCCGCTCAGCACCACCAAAGGCCGGTCGTACGAGCGTGAAAACCCACACCACCACGAGCAGCCCGAAGACGATCGGTCTAAAGGCATCAGGTGGTACGCGAGATGCGAGAACCGCACCGAGAGCCGCTCCCACGAAGGCACTAGCAGCCATCGGAATTGCGGTGCGAACGTCGGAGACTGCTTTGCGGTTGTACGTCACTGCTGCCGCGGATGTCCCGACGAGAGAGGACAACTTATTTGTGCCGAGCGCGCTCAGCGTCGCCGTCGGTGGAAGGAACAGCAGGAGAACGGGCAGTTGGATCAATCCACCACCTCCGCTGACGGCATCAATCCAACCAGCGCAGAGGGCGGCCAGGCAGAGCAAGACCAGGGCTGACACTTCGGGCAGTTCGAAAACGCCCGAAATCGAATCGAGCATCGCTAATGACTTGGGTGAGGTGACCGCCGAGCGATCACGAGCAAAGGCGCACGAGTTCGGCGACCGCGTCGGCCACGGCAACGTCAGTGCGGTCCCCGCTACGCCGGTCCTTTACCTCGACAACGCCGTCGGCAAGCCCTTTGCCCACGATCACAATCGTGGGGACGCCGAGCAACTCCGAGTCGTTAAACTTCACGCCGGGTGATACTCCGCGTCGATCGTCCAGGATCACCCGCAGACCCTGCGACACAAGTCCGTTGGCGAGCGTTTCAGCAGCAGCAAAAACGGCGTCGTCCTTGCCAGCCGCCACGAGGTGCACGTCGGCTGGCGCCACTTCGCGCGGCCAGCACAATCCTTTGTCGTCGTACGACTGCTCCGCGATCGCCGCCACGGCGCGCGAAACACCGATGCCATACGAACCCATGGTGACGACGACCTGCTTGCCGTTCTCGTCTAACACCTTGAGATCAAGTGCCGTGGCGAACTTGCGACCGAGTTGGAAGATGTGACCGATCTCAATGCCGCGCGCCATCTCCAAGGCCGAACCGCAGTTGGGACACGCGTCACCGGCCAGTACTTCGGCCGCCTCGATGACGCCATCGGGGGTGAAGTCTCGACCCATCATGAGGTCAAATACGTGCCGGCCCGACAGGTTCGCTCCGGTGATCCAGCGGGTCCCTTCGACAACTCGCGGATCCACGAGGAAGCGAATCCCCGAGTCGCTCGATTCGCCCAGCGCCTGCGGGCCGATGTAGCCGCGGACCAATGCGGGATGTGTGGCGAACTCTTGGTCGCCCATCGCTTCAGGAACGCCGGGAAACAGGACCGCTTCAAGTCGCTTCATGTCCACGTCGCGATTGCCGGGAACCCCCACGACGAGCGCGTACGCCGAACCGTCGGGTTCTCGGACGCTCAGCACCACGTTTTTCAGGGTGTCCGCGGCCGTCCAATCGCGATCCGTCCGGGGCAGGCGCTCATTCGCGTGGGCAACGAGGGAATCAATCGTGGGCGTATCAGGGGTGTTCTCGACATGTGCCCTGGGCGCACCGTCATCGGAAAGGGCCGGTGGAGCCAGTGTCGTGACCGCCTCAACATTCGCTGCATAGTCACAGGTCGTGCAGCGCACATATCTGTCCTCGCCAAACTCGCAAGGTGCCAAGAACTCTTCACTCGCCGAGCCGCCCATCGCCCCTGATTGAGCCGACACGATGACGTGTTCAAGTCCCAACCGATCGAAGGTCTTGATGTAGGAGGCGCGGTGCTTGGCGTACGACGCATCGAGTCCGGCGTCGTCAACGTCAAAGGAGTAGGAGTCCTTCATCACGAACTCGCGACCCCGCAGTATCCCGGCGCGTGGGCGAGCTTCGTCGCGATACTTCGTTTGGATTTGGTACAAGCTCAACGGAAGATCTTTGTACGACGAGTATTCCCCCTTGACGAGCAGTGTGAACATCTCCTCGTGGGTTGGACCGAGTAGGTAGTCGTTCTTCTTGCGGTCTTGGAGCCTGAAGATGTTGTCGCCGTACTCCGTCCAACGACCTGTCGTTTCATAGGCCTCACGTGGTAGGAGCGCGGGGAAGTGGACCTCTTGAAAGCCGGCGCGATCCATCTCCGCGCGCACGATGTTCTCGACATTGCGATACACCTGGTAGCCCAGGGGCAACCAGG
>JBBRLC010000347.1:0-2273 GCA_038231595.1 Candidatus Nanopelagicales bacterium
GCCGAACGCCTACGCAACGCCGCCGGCGCGGCCAAAGCGGCACGCAAGCGACCGACGCCGGCGAACGGGTAGCGACAGTCTCACCACCCTCGGCTCGCACGTTTCGTCCCTTTCGCCAAAGATGATCACGGATGAGAAGTTGGTCGGCGAACGGTCCTGCAGAGTCTTGCGCCGGCACTGGAATGCGTTCCGGAACTCGGCGGCCCGGCGTGATAACCCGTGCCTCGATGGCGATGAGTCGAACAACACTTCGCCATGGCTTCGTGGCGACCGTCGCGACGTTGCTGTTCGTGTCGTGCGGCTACGCAGAGAGCGCGAAGGAATCGGAGATACCGCCGCTCCCGACGGCTGCGCCGATCGAGACCACCCTCCAGGCGATCGCCGCGGGCAAGTTCAAGAGCGCCATCGACAAACGCGGCCACGGCGGAGTACTGGTCAGGGTCGGGAACCTCCGGGTACTCAAGATCGTCCCAAACGACGATGGCGACGTCCACGTCGTCGTCACCGACGGACTGATGCCGGCATTCATCACCGAGATCATTCCCCGCGATCAGCAGACCGGCGTGACCAGACCGCCCATCGGCGCCATCATCGAAGAGACGGGTACGGCGTACCTCGATGCCGAGGCGCATGTCGCGGACCACGAATACACGCCGTGGGAAATCCACCCGGTCACGAGCTGGCGGCTGGATCCGGGCCACCCGGGGCAAAAGTTCCCATCGACGTCGCAGTCGGTCCGGGACTCCAAGGTGGCCGAGCCCGCCGAGTAGGCCGCGGCGCGCCGGTGCATCGAGGAGCGACCGACTCGTTTACACCCAGGGCGACGGACTGGAGGACCGGTCGCATCCGCCGGGCGTAACCTCTACCGGGCGCGTGGCCGTCGATTGCTATGCGGCCCGAAGGTGCTTCGGGTCAAGTCTCCGCTGCGCTGCCAGCAGGTGAGCGGCGCGCGTCGTCACGCGACGGACGCGATTCGCCGAATCGTCCTCGGGCGGCGGAGTGAGACGAGCGATCGCGGCCATCGACATCGTGACTGCGAGGGCGACCGCCAACCCGAGCGCCCATCCGGCGAGAACATCGGTCGGCCAGTGCACGCCGAGAACTAGGCGGCTGATGCCGATCGAAGCTGTTGCCAATCCGCCACCAAGAACCGTCAGGCCGCGAACGATCGGCCGATGGAACACGAACACCGCCAGGACAAGCGTCAACGTCACGAACAGAGCCGCGCTATCGGTGGCGTGACCGGATGGGAACGAGTTGCCATTTTCGGAGACGAGGTGAAGGGCGACGGGCGGTCGGGTTCGGCCAACGATGTTCTTGACGATGGCCGCGCCGACACCGGCCGCGCCGAGAGCGATGCCCGGAGCAATTGCGACCGCCACGCGCAGGCCGCGTCTCCACAGCAACGCCGCCGCAAGGACGGCCAGTACCCCCAGGATCGGTACGGCACCGACCTCGGAAGCGACCCTCGCGCCCCGGACGAGGAGCCCGCTGCGATGATCGATGAAGAACCGCAGATCGCCCGGATCCTTGGGCGCGAGGCCGTTGTGCTGGGTCACGTCCTCCGTGGTGCCCCCGAACACTGCGATCGCGCCCACCAAAGCCATGAAGCCCACGACGAGGGCGAACAAGCCCGCGATGCTCAACCTGAGACGGGCGTAACCGCGTCGAGCGAGGTTGACGAGACGTTCGATCTGCATCGCGCAAGTCTACGCGAGGGGTGAGCGGAGGGCCACGTTCCGTGTGTGCATTTTCTGTGAAACGCGGCACATTCTCGATCGATGGACCCGGCTGAACTTCGGCGGTCCGAGCGAGCGCACCCGCGGGTATCTCGGGCGCGAAGCACTCGGCAATCGCCATGCAGTCCTGGCCGAACAGCACCACACTCACCGGACGACGGCGATGAGCAGCGAACGCGAGATGAACGCGCGATGGCGCTGAGTCGTCGCCGGCTCAACCATGGGAGTTCGGGTCGTCGCTGGTTTCCGTTCACCTTCGACTCGTAGATTCCGGATATCCGCTGACGAAAGAGGGACTCATGAGACTTCGATGGCCACTGGCCATGATCGCGATAGCAGGAGCGGCATTGATGGCCACGCCTGCTGCGGTTTCCGCGACTGAATCGCCCACGGGCAAAGTTCCCCATTACAAGCACATCATCGAGATCGTGATGGAGAACCAGAACTTCGGCACCATCATCGGCAATCCGAGCGCACCAAACATCAACGCGCTCGCCAAGAAGTACGCCCTCGCCACGAACTACTTCGGTGTCA
>JBBRLC010000348.1:0-2252 GCA_038231595.1 Candidatus Nanopelagicales bacterium
CGCCTCAGGGGGTGTATCGCGCGCGTACGCCTCCCACGTCGACAAGATCGGCCCCATGTCCCAATCATTCGGGAGTTCGAGGTAGTCCGGACAGTCGCGCTCGATCCGGCGTAAGAGTGGGCGAGGTATGTCGTCCAATCCGCGTCGGGCGGTTCGCGAAAACAACCGTCCGAACATGACGGCACCGACATCGCCGGTGCCAGGAAGTCCTGCGGCTTCACGAGTACCCAACGACACGCCGCCCATGCGCATCCACGGCCACATCGGTGACAACCGGGAGAAGCCGGCGCGGAAGTGAGCGGATGGTGAGGTTTCGTCGGATAGTTCCGCCAACGAGGTGTAGATCGTGAAGTGTTCGCTGGGATTGATCCGGGTGCCCGTCGATGAGTGCGGAAAGCGCACCGGGTCAACGGGATTCGGGTATTCATGGGCGTAGTCCCATTCGAGCAAGACTTCGTCGCCGTACACCTGCCAGGGCAACACAAACGGGATCGACCCAGTCCCGACCACCGGCGAAGACCCTTCATTCATGCGCGAGCCTTCATCGTGGTGATATCCGACGGTCTGGATCGGCTTTTCGTGGGTTAGCTCGCCACCGATGCGGTCGTTAATTAAGTGGTAGACCGCGACCGTATCTCCAGTAAACGGGTTGTCCCACGTATCTATCGGGTCGCCACTGGCCAAGTCGGTGAAGTATCCGGTTTCTTTGCCGCGCATCTGCAAGCGGCCGTCGTCGAGGAATCGGCACTTGGTCACACCCGTGCCGTGATAGCCGAACATCGGGAGGAGTTTGCGGCCTTCGATCCAGGCGTACATCGTGCCGTGGAATACGCCGTACGCCGGGGTGTCTCCCAACGTCCCCCACGTCTTGGCGAATGCGTACAAGTTGTGGGCCGGCCGGGTCAGGTCCAACGCGTCGGCACCATCGGGAAATGGGTAGGCAGCAATCGTCACGCGCGGACGCTAGCAGCGGCGATCTCGGTTGTTTGGCCGGGTCCGGGGCCGCGGGGAATGGGTCTAGACCATTGTCGCGATCACGTTCTCGTGCCGAAATCGCTAACAATTTCTGAGATTGCCACGAAATCCGCGCCACATCCCTCGCCGTACGACGAATCACGCGCTAGGGTCGCCACGCGAGACGCCCACCGCCCCGCCGTGGCACACCCGGAGCCACGGCGGGGCGCCGCATTTCCCTGCGTGCGCTTGACTCGGCGGACAACAAGGCGGGGTCCCGACGGAGGTTTGATGAGCGAGAGCCCAACCTCTGAATCGAACGTCACGTTGACGAAATCCGCATCCGACGAGCCGCGAGTGGCGGTCCGTCTGCGCGGATTGCGCAAACGCTTTGGCGACGTGACAGCCGTGGACGGCATTGATCTCGATATCGCCGATGGCGAGTTCCTCACCCTGTTGGGTCCGTCGGGCTCGGGGAAAACCACCGTGCTACGAATGATCGCTGGCTTCGAGTTGCCAACCGAGGGATTGATCGAACTTGATGGCCACGACGTGTCGCAGAAACCGCCATTTGATCGGGACGTGAACACGGTCTTTCAGGACTACGCACTTTTCCCGCACATGAGTGTCATCGATAACGTCGAATATGGCTTGCGCGTCAAAAAGGTGCCCAAGAGGGAACGGCGACTCCAAGCCGAAGAAGCGCTGCGCGCCGTACGCCTTGAAGGGTTCGATTCGCGCAAGCCGTCCCAAATGTCGGGGGGTCAACGACAACGCGTTGCGCTTGCGCGCGCACTCGTCAATCGGCCCAAAGTGCTTCTGCTCGACGAACCTCTTGGTGCGCTCGACCTCAAGTTGCGCGAACAGATGCAAGTTGAACTCAAAGAGATTCAGCGCGAAGTCAACTTGACCTTTGTCTTCGTGACTCACGATCAAGAAGAAGCACTCACGATGTCGGATCGGATTGCAGTCTTCAACAACGGAAGGATCGAGCAGGTGGGTACGCCCGCCGACGTGTACGAGCGGCCAGCGACCGAGTTCGTGGCGGGATTTGTCGGGACCTCCAATCTGCTGACCGGTGAGGCCGCGCTTAAGGTTCTCGGCAAGGAAGGCACGTTCAGCGTGCGCCCCGAAAAGATCCGCCTCGGCGAACCAAATGACCCGGTCGAGCCGGGCGAACATGCGGTTGGCGGCACGATTCGGGACGTCATTTGCTGGGCGCGATGCACCCAGTAACCGGCGAAGTCGAGCACGATCAGGTAAAGCACGAACGCGACGATCGGGATCGACGTCACCCC
>JBBRLC010000349.1:0-2247 GCA_038231595.1 Candidatus Nanopelagicales bacterium
GCTGGCGCAGTTTCCGGCGGAGCATCAGGGGCGATCTTTGGCGTTGCTGGCGCCGCAACAATCGCGTTGTGGCAACGAGGCGTGCGGTTTTGGGAGACCGGATGGGGACCATTGCTCGTGATCAATCTGGTGTTTACATTCATGGAGAGCGGCATCAGCGTCGGCGCGCACACCGGCGGACTCATCAGCGGAATCGTGCTCGGCTACGTGATGCTCCACCCCACCCGAGTGGTCCAACAACGCGTGCTCGGCTACGGGTTGGCGTTGGTCATCACGGTTGTCAGCATCGGTGGCACGTTCGGCTACGTCCACGCTCGTTACTACCAGTGCCAAAACCAGTTCGGCCAGCAATTCACCTGTCGCAAACCTTGACGTGATTGCGGTTCAGACGCTGAGCGGCTCGAGTTCGAACGTCCCTGTATCTTCGTCGTCGATCAGGCGATGACCGCACTGCTCGGCGAGATCATCGCGGCCTTCCCACGGGCCTCTGGCCAACAGATCATCACCAGCTTGAATGCGCACGCCGGCACGCGGTCGGAATAAATAGCGGCCGCTCCGCCGCAACGCCAACAGATGGAAACCGGTGTCGTCACCAAGCTGGGTCGTCGCCAACAAGACGCCGTCCAGCGAGGAGCCCGCGGCAACCGGCATGCGGATCACAACATCGTCGGTATCGCCGAGCGCGGCTTGCAACACCGGGTGCAATTCTTCGCCTTCTTCGATCAGCCACACCATCTGCTGGGCAGCATCGCCGATCTCTTCGGCTGAGGCACCGAGATGCAACAGGCCTCTCAGCTGCGCTGGATCAATCGTTTCCGCCGCGGCTCGCAATACCCACACTTCAAGGTGCTCGCGCATCTCATCAAGGCGGTCCTCGAGCGACGACACCTCCGCGGCCAACCCCGAATCCTTATAGAGCAACGCGCAGTATGCGAGCGCGACGGCGGCCTCCGAGAGGTTCTTCATTTCGACGAGCACGTCGACCGCGCGGTCGAGGTCGGTCAGAGCTTGGCCACCCTCGGGGATCGCCGTTGTCCACACCGGCGCGCCAGCGAGTTCGCGCAGTTCTGGAATTCCTTCGCTCGGTCCGCGGGTAATCAAGACATCGCCGGCACGCAACACTTCGTCGTCGTCGGGATCAACAATCCAGGCGCGGCTGCGACGAATCGCGACGACACGCAACCCCGTCTCGACCGGTAGTTCGAGATCGTCGAGCGACCGTCCGTCAAGATGCGACTGCTCACGCACCCGGACCCGATGCGACACTTCATGCGCAGCAGCCAAATCCGCAACCAAGGCGATCGGTATACCAAGTTTGTGCGTGACGATCTTGGCCACATCAACAGCCGCGTTGCCCATGCGCTCGATCGCCGAGACGAGGTGCAACACGCTTGACATCTGTTCTGCGTCACGCGGCGAACGCGCCGCCATGACACAGACCGTTCGCATGTCGTGCACGAGATCCGACAGCGTGGTCTCAAGATCGATGACTTCATCGGCCATGTCGTCGTCGCCGTAGAACAACGCGGCGTAGGCGAGATCCACCATCAGCTCGGAGGTGTCTTTCGACTCCGCGAGCATCGTTTTGAGGTTACGGGGTCTGTTGTCGTCCATAGGTCAGTGCGCCACGTGCTGTACGAGATGGGTTCCCAATGGATGGGTCAAACCGAGGAGCACGATCGCAAGGATAAACGAGAATGCACCCAACAAGTCGAGCGTGGACGTGACGATCGGAATCGAGTGATTGTCTGGGTCGAGACCGAAGCGGTGGGTCACGACGGCGCCAAGATACCCAACGGTGCTAGCGAAGATGGTCGCGAGGAGGCCACCCAACATCGATACCGCGATCATTCTGGCCATTCCTGGCCCTGCTTGGCCGGTGATATTGGAGGCCACCGATGCCGACACGCCCAGCAGCAAGAACACAGGAACGGAATATACGAAGGTCAACATGAAATCTTCGCCAGCCGAAGCAAACGGCTTTTTTGCATCGGCGAGCAGCCCCAAATGGAGCTTCGTAGCGACTCGTGCACTCAAAATCGCCCCGAGCGAACCCGAGTCTTCGAGGAATGCGGGAAGCATCACGAGCAGCGCCGGAAACACTGCAAAATCCTCGATCTTGTTCTGCAGCAGCACCCCTGCAAGCACGTCGACAGTACCGGCCACCACCAATATTGGAAACGACTCGATCACGATGCGCCGCAACACATCAAGCTTCGAGCGCACCGCCAGCAACAGCGCGCCGAC
>JBBRLC010000350.1:0-2242 GCA_038231595.1 Candidatus Nanopelagicales bacterium
ATCGGAATATGGCTTGACCTCACGATCTGAGACGTTAGAGCTAATGCCACATTCATCCAAGAATCTGAGGGAACGTTTACGCAGGGAAACGGAGGGCGGCGGGGGCGGTTTCGGGGACGACGGGGTGCCGTGGCGCGACGGGGTCGACGTGCTTGTAGGCAGGCTGCTCGTAGGCATCAGCGGGAGCGGGGCGGGGGTCGAGGTCGCCCTTGTTGGGCCAGAGGGCCATCGCGCGTTCGGCTTGTGCGGTGATCGTGAGCGAAGGGTTCACGCCGAGATTCGCCGTCACCGCTGAGCCGTCGACGATATGCATTGTGGGATAGCCGTACACGCGATGGTAGGGATCGATCACTCCGGTTGCTGCGGACTCACCAATGGCCGCACCACCCACGAGATGCGCGGTGAACGGTGCCTGAACGATGTCGCCTAAGTTTCCGGCAGGTCGTCCACCGAGTCGTGCAGCGAGTCGACGAGCGACTTCGTTCGCGGCCGGGATCCAGGTCGGATTCGGCGTGCCTTCCCCTTGTCGCGATGTGAGTCGCCAACGACCTAGCTTCGAGCGCGTACTGGACACCACAATCGAATTGTCCAATGACTGCATGACAAGCGCGATGACGGTGCGTTCCGACCAGCGCCTCGTGGTGCTTACCAAGTTCAGTGCGACGGGCTCCCTCGCCACCGCTGCCAACCACGTACGCCAACGCGCACGCCCTGGTTCTTCATCGGTCAAGACGGTCCCGAGCAACGCCATCGAGTTGCTCCCCTTGCCGTACCGAACGGGCTCAACGTGCGTGTGCGCGTCGGGGTGAAACGACGACGTGATCGCCACACCGGAGGTGAAGTCGATAGCTCGATCCTTGGCGACCGCCCCGACCAATGATTCGGAGTTGGTACGCGTCAATCGGCCCAGCATCGGAGACAAGGCCGGGAGTCGACCGTCATCCCGCATTCGGTGCAGCAGCCGAGCGGTGCTGTACGTCCCAGCGGCCACCACTACTTGCGGCGCCCGCAGGACGCGACGTTCCTTGCGAATCCACGCACCGGTCCGTTCAACTCCCACCATCCACCCGGCCCCGACGGGATCGATAGATACGACTGTCGTCAGTGGCATCACCACCGCGCCGGCGGATTCGGCCAGGCCGAGGTAGTTCTTTGGCAAGGTGTTCTTGGCATTGTGTCGACATCCCGTCATGCACTCCCCACATTGCATGCAGCCGGTACGCGCCGGTCCCACTCCACCGAAGAAAGGATCGTCAACCGTGACACCGGGAGCCGGAGTGTCATCGCTGCCGAAGAACACCCCAACCGGCGTGAGACGAAAAGTTGACTCGACTCCCATTTCGGTCGCCACGGCCAACATCGCGTCATCTGCTGGCGTCATGGTGGGGTTGACGATGACACCCAACATGCGCGACGCCTGGTCGTAGTACGGCGCAAGTTCCGCGGTCCAATCGGTGATACCACTCCACTGCCGATCGGCGAAGAACTCCGGCGGTGGCACGTACAAGGTGTTCGCGTAGACCAGTGACCCTCCACCAACTCCGGCGCCGGCAAGAATCAGCGCGTTCGGGAGCCGATGAATTCGTTGAAGCCCGAAGCACCCCAGCTTGGGTGCCCACAAAAAATTGCGCAGGTCCCATGAATTCTTGGGGTAGGTCGATTCGTCGAACCGTCTGCCCGCTTCGATCACAGCAACTCGGTAACCCTTCTCCACCAATCGAAGCGCGGATACTGAGCCGCCAAACCCGGAGCCAATGATGATGACGTCGAAGTCTGCGCTCGCGTCAGCAGCGGTGGAGTCGGTCACCGAACTCGCAGCCGCTTGAGCGCGCGCACCGCGGCCGACAACATTGCGGCCCACTGCTCGTCGGTTCGTCCTTGGGGTCCACCGATCCCCAATATGCGCTGAGTGGCAACGGTTTGCGGTTCGGTGTACTTCAACAATCCTTCGAGTCCGTGGCGACGACCCAACCCGGAGTCCCCCATGCCTCCCATCGGCGCGGAGGTCGAGCCCCAAGCGGCGCCGTACCCTTCGTTGACATTGACTGTGCCGGCCTTCAACCTCCGCGCAATCGCTTGACCGGCGCCCACATCACGGGTCAGTACCGCGGCATTCAAGCCGTACGTCGTGAGGTTCGCCAGTCGGACGGCCTCGTCGTCAGACTCCACGACGTAGATCGAGACGACCGGTCCGAACGTCTCCTCGCTGCAGAGTTCCATCGACTCGTCAACGTTGGTCAGG
>JBBRLC010000351.1:0-2235 GCA_038231595.1 Candidatus Nanopelagicales bacterium
GGGTTGCAACTCACTGCGAAGTGAATGTGATCGGTCTCGCCATCCGCCGACGCCTGGCGATGCGATTTCTTCGGACCTGCGTCGTGCGGCCAGCGCGGCGATCACAGCCGCCAACGCCGCGACTTCCTCGGGTTGGGCATCTCCGCGAACAATCGTGAACAGTGGCGGTTTCCCAGCAACGTCGTCGGTCATAGCGGAATGTTGCCGTGTTTCTTCGCCGGTCGCGATTGTCGCTTGCCGCGCAATGAGCGAAGTGCGGACACAATGCGCACGCGGGTTTCCGAAGGCAGGATCACTTCGTCGATGTAACCCCGCTCGGCAGCGATGTAGGGATTCGCCAAGGTGTCTTCGTATTCGGCAACGAAACGGGCACGCTCCGCGTCCGGGTCGTCGGCCTGAGCGAGGTCCTTGCGGTAGAGGATGTTGACCGCCCCTTGTGCTCCCATGACCGCGATCTGCGCCGTCGGCCACGCCAGATTCACGTCGGCCCCGAGGTGCTTGGAACCCATGACGTCATAGGCGCCGCCGTAGGCCTTGCGCAAGATCACGGTGATCTTGGGGACAGTCGCTTCGCCGTACGCGTAGATCAACTTGGCGCCATGTCTGATGATGCCGTTCCATTCTTGATCGGCGCCGGGAAGGAAACCGGGGACGTCCACGAAAGTCAATACGGGGATATTGAAGGCGTCACACGTGCGTACGAACCGAGCCGCCTTCTCCGACGCTTCGATGTCCAGCGTCCCGGCATACTGCATCGGTTGATTCGCGACGACACCGACTGGGCTGCCTTCAACGCGACCGAAGCCGCAGACAATGTTAGGCGCCCAAAGTGGTTGTACCTCAAGGAAAACCTCGTCGTCGACGATGTGCTCGATCACTCGATGAACGTCGTATGGCTGATTCGCTGAGTCTGGTACGAGGGTGTCGAGTTCTCGATCGTCGTCGCTGATGTCCATCGACGCGACGACCGGGTAGCGGGGTGGCTCGTCGAGGTTGTTGCTGGGTAAATACGACAATAGGCCCTTGACATAGTCCAGTGCGTCGTTCTCGTCGGTCGCCATGTAGTGAGCGACGCCCGATTTCGAGTTATGCGTGAGCGCGCCACCGAGATCTTCGAATTCAACGTCCTCACCGGTGACAGTTTTGATGACGTCCGGTCCGGTAATGAACATGTGCGAGGTCTTGTCGACCATCACGATGAAATCGGTAATTGCGGGGGAATAGACCGCGCCGCCGGCGCACGGCCCCATGATCACCGAGATTTGCGGGATGACTCCCGATGCTTGGACATTGCGAAAGAAGATCTCGCCGTACAAACCGAGCGATACGACACCCTCCTGGATGCGCGCACCCCCGGAGTCGTTGAGTCCAATCATCGGCACGCCGGTCTTCAGTGCGTGATCCATCACCTTGACGATTTTTTCGCCAAATACCTCGCCGAGAGATCCACCAAAAACGGTGAAGTCCTGGGCAAAAACGCACACTTGCCGCCCGTCGACTGTCCCGTAGCCCGTCACCACACCGTCGCCGTAGGGTCGGTTGTTCTCTTGGTCGAAGGCGTAGGACCGGTGTACGGCTAATTCGTCGAATTCAACGAACGAACCCGGGTCGAGGAGCGCTTCGATGCGCTCGCGGGCGGTCATCTTTCCCTTGGAATGTTGCTTCTCGACACCGCGTTGCGAGCCAGCATGTTCGGCGGCGTCGCGGCGGCGTACGAGCTCAGCGAGTTTGCCGGCAGTGGTGTGCGGATCAGGTGTCGACACTTGCGGCTCGGGCGCATTCGCGCTCATGGGCATCTCCAGCGTCGGGGTCCCCGTACGGTAGCAACGTGAGCGCCGCCGAGGTTTCGCACCCTCGCATCCCACTGGATCTCGCCGACCTCACCGCGCGCTTGTTTGACCGCGGCTGGCACCAGCCCCCTCCTCGCTATGTCGCGTCGACGGGTTCGACGAACGCCGATCTGGTGGCGATGCTGCGTGCGGTCGAATCGGATCCACCCGATGATGCCGAGGCCGCGGTCCCCGAGTGGACGGTCTGGGTGACCGATCACCAAATCGCTGGACGTGGTCGCCTCGACCGTGAGTGGTCGGTGCCTCCGCGGGCCGCCTTGACCTGGTCGATGGTTGTGAGACCAGTTGGCTTGGTGAATGGCTCGTGGGGCTGGTTACCGCTCGTCATCGGGCTCGGTGTGGTCGATGGACTACGAAGTATCGCCCTCGATCGGTTGGCGCTGAA
>JBBRLC010000352.1:0-2231 GCA_038231595.1 Candidatus Nanopelagicales bacterium
TGAAATCAACACGGTCAAGGGGAACCGAAACTGGATGCGTGCACGGGAAGCGACGCTGACGAGCGACGTGATCGGCGGTGACCTGTCCCGACTCTTCCCGATCTGCACCCCGAGCGGTTCGGACTCGGCGTCTTTTGACGAGGTCCTCGAACTCATACACCTCGGCGGCCGGAGCCTCCCGCACGCCGTACTGATGATGATTCCGGAGGCGTGGGAGAACCACGCCGAGATGGACCCGTCGCGTCGCGCGTTCTACGAGTTCCACTCCACCTTTATGGAGCCGTGGGATGGTCCGGCGAACATTTCGTTTACCGACGGGTCAGTCATCGGCACAGTGCTCGATCGCAACGGTCTGCGCCCAGGGCGTTTCTGGGTCACTGATGACGGCTTAGTCGTGTTGGCAAGTGAGGCTGGCGTACTCGATATTGACCCGGCGAAGGTCGTCCGCAAGGGCCGTGTCCAGCCCGGTCGGATGTTCCTCGTGGACACGGTGGCGGGGCGCATCGTCGAAGATGACGAGATCAAGGCAGAACTCGCGGCCGAGGCGCCGTACGCCGAGTGGCTGCACGCGGGAGTCATCCATCTCGACAACTTGCCCGAGCGGGAGCACATCGTCCATCCACACGCCTCGGTGATTCGGCGTCAGCGCACATTTGGCTACACCGAAGAGGACCTTCGCATTCTGTTATCGCCGATGGCGCATAGCGGTGGCGAGGCGCTCGGCTCGATGGGAACCGACACACCAATCGCGGTGCTGTCTGAGCGTCCCCGCCTGCTCTTCGACTACTTCACTCAACTCTTCGCGCAGGTCACCAACCCGCCGTTGGATGCCATTCGCGAAGAGATCGTCACGTCGTTGGCATCGGCGATTGGACCCGAAGGCAACCTTCTCGACGCGACTCCGGCGCATGCCCGTCAGGTCTTGCTCCCATTCCCCGTCATCGACAACGACGAACTCGCGAAGATCCTGCACATCAACGCCGATGGTGACTTGCCCGGCTTCAGTGGCGCCCGGGTCTCGGGGCTTTACAAAGTTGATAGCGGCGGTCCAGCGCTGGAAACACGGTTGGAAGAAATCTTTCGCGAGGTCGATGCCCTCATTCGCCAAGGCAAGCGCTTCATCGTGCTCTCGGACCGTGACTCAGACGCCGATCTCGCACCTATCCCGTCACTCCTGCTGTGCAGCGCTGTGCACCATCACCTCGTTCGGGAACGCACCCGGACGATGGTGGGCCTCCTGATCGAGGCTGGCGATGTCCGAGAAGTTCACCACGTCGCATTGCTGATCGGTTACGGCGCCGCGGCGGTCAACCCATACCTGGCGATGGAAACTGTCGAAGACTTGGTTCGTGGGGGAGTGCTCGAGGGCGTCACACCGGAGAAGGCCGTCCGCAACTTGGTCAAAGCGCTGGGCAAAGGCGTACTTAAGGTCATGTCGAAAATGGGCATTTCCACGGTCGCTTCCTATCGAGGCGCCCAGGTCTTCGAAGCGATCGGCCTGTCACATGACGTCGTCGGGCGTTACTTCAGCGGGACGGTATCGCGACTGGGGGGCGTCGGACTGGACATTCTCGCGACCGAAGTCGAGGCACGCCACGCCACGGCGTACCCCCCAACCGGTATTGCGCCCGCGCATCGGCGACTTGACGTAGGTGGTGAATACCAATGGCGTCGCGAGGGAGAGCTGCATCTGTTTGATCCCGAGACTGTCTTCCGGTTGCAACACGCAACACGGGAAGGGCGCTTCGACGTTTTCCGCCAGTACACCGACCGCGTCAATGAGCAGTCGCAACGATTGATGACCCTTCGGGGGCTCTTCGAGTTCAAGGAAGGAACTCGCACCGCCATCTCCATCGATGAGGTAGAGCCAATCGAATCGATTATCACTCGCTTCTCGACCGGTGCAATGTCCTACGGATCTATTTCGAAGGAAGCCCACGAGACTCTCGCTATTGCGATGAACCGAATCGGGGCGAAGAGCAACACCGGCGAAGGTGGCGAGGATCCTGAGCGTTACGTCCTCGACGCCAACGGTGATTCGCGTCGCTCATCGATCAAGCAGGTCGCGTCGGGTCGGTTCGGAGTGACGAGCGAATATCTCGTCAACGCCGATGACATTCAGATCAAGATGGCCCAAGGTGCAAAGCCCGGCGAGGGCGGGCAATTGCCTGCACACAAGGTCTATCCGTGGATCGCAAAGACGCGCCACTCCACTGCTGGCGTCGGGCTCA
>JBBRLC010000353.1:0-2227 GCA_038231595.1 Candidatus Nanopelagicales bacterium
ACTCACCATGGCGGCGCCGGTCTGAAAATGCGACTCGACGTTTCCTTGTCCCCACACCGACTTGCTCAGGTGTACGCCTTTGAGGCTTGCACGCACCGTGATGTTGTCGTGTCCCGGCCAGTACGAACGCGGCCGGTAGAGGACGTCGCGATCCCCAGCCCAACTCCACGCACCCTCGACCGGAGTTGAGCTGACGACCTGCAACTTCGATTCAACGGCTGCACGGTTGTCGTGGCCACGTACGGGCCGGTCGAAATGAACGGTGATTGGCATGCCGACGCCGACAACGTCACCCTCAATCGGAGCGATCGATGCGTGCAGGCGTTTGCTGGCGACCAAGGTGACGACATCAGCGGTGGTCTGGGTGGGCGTCCCCCACCGGTCGACCGCGTTTGCCTTCACCGCGTACGAGGTCCCGAACTCCAGCGAATGCAGCGTCGACACCCAGGTGCGCGCATCCTTGGACAACGTTCCTTCGAGAGAGCCGTCTGGGCCAGTGACGTTGACATCAGTAAGTCGCCCATTGGTCACCGTCACGGTGATGGGGCGGTCAGGTCGGGCGGGCCCACCGAGAGAAGCAGGCACGGCGATCCGCGCTTGTGACGCGCTGGGCAGCGGCGCCGTCGTCAAACCCGCGCTAATCGGGGCGCACGCCGTCGTGGCGAGCACGGCAGCAGCGCACACACCGGCAATCCGGGACGGCACGGAACCACTCACCTCCGAGTCACGACCAGGTGAACTTCCCAGGCGCGCAATTGAGGCTCGGCCAACGATGGGGACGGCTCGAGCACAGACTGGGCAAGTGTCAAGGATTGACACCCACGAGTCCAGCCAGAACGGCGTCGAGTTGGTCACAACTGGGCCGTACGAGGACGAGTGAGTGGGGAGTGCGCGTCTAGATCCCCTGCTCGCCGCGGTAATACTCGAAAACGAGGCCCGCGACGCTCAGGGTCAAGGTCAGGATGCCGAAGGCCACCAGCCAGGCCGCGAACACGAAACCTACTGCGATCGTCGCGGCGGAAAACCCAATCGGGAGGGGCCACCAGGAGTGCGGACTGAAGAATCCGTAGTCCGGATCGGCCTCATCGATCTCCGCTTCGCCACGATCCTCAGGACGGGGTCCGATTCGGCGCGCGGTGAAGAGCAGATAGAACGCAATGAGTGACGTCATCAGCCCGGTGAGTGTCAGCGCGACCGTACCGACCCATTCGTGCGACCACGCGCCATAAACGACACTGACCACGGCGCAGAAAGCGACGAAGACAAGGAAGACGAAGCCCTCAGTCTTCACGAATCACTCCCCTTCGACGAACCCGAACTGTCGGAACCGCCAAATCCAACCGGTTCGACCAGTCCTTCCACGATGCGACTGCGCGCGGCCAAATCGGCCACTGACTCGGGGTGGTGCAAGTCGAACGCCGGACGCTCGCTGCGGATGCGCGGGAGGCTGGTGAAGTTGTGCCGTGGCGGCGGGCAAGAGGTCGCCCACTCCAACGAACCTCCCCAACCCCACGGGTCATCGACGGTCACTAGCGGAGCTGTACGCCACGTCTTGTAGACGTTGTAGATGAACACCAACGTCGACGAGCCGAGGATCATCGCGCCGAGCGACGAGACCATATTCAGCGTTTGGAAACCATCGGAAGCCGAGTAGTCGGCATAGCGGCGAGGCATGCCTTGCATGCCCAGCCAGTGTTGAACCAAGAATGTCGTGTGGAAACCGATGAACAGCCACCAGAAGTGGATCTTCCCGAGCGTCTCGTCGAGCATCCGCCCGGTGATCTTTGGCCACCAGAAGTAGAAGCCGGCGAACATCGCGAAAACGACAGTCCCGAAGACGACGTAGTGGAAGTGAGCCACGACGAAGTACGAGTCGGTTACGTGGAAGTCCAGCGGGGGCGCGGCCAGGATGACCCCGGTCAACCCACCAAAGAGGAACGTGACCAGGAAACCGAGCGCCCACAACATGGGCGTCTCGAAGGACACCGAGCCGCCCCAGATGGTCCCGATCCAGTTGAAGAACTTCACCCCGGTAGGCACGGCGATCAACATCGTCATGAAGGCGAAGAATGGCAAGAGAACAGACCCGGTCGCGTACATGTGGTGGGCCCAAACGGCGATGGAAAGTCCTGCGATACCAATGGGTGCGAAGACCAAGCCCTTGTAGCCGAAGACTGGCTTGCGACTAAATACAGGGAAGATTTCGCTCACGATTCCGAAGAATGGC
>JBBRLC010000354.1:0-2223 GCA_038231595.1 Candidatus Nanopelagicales bacterium
GCCAGACAGCCGACGAGTCCGCCAACGAGGTGGATTCCGACGACGTCGAGCGAATCGTCATAGTTGAGTTTGTACTTCAGGCCGACAGCAACGGCACAGATTGAACCGGCGAAGAAACCGATGACCACGGCTGCCCACGGTGCTACGAATGCACACGCCGGAGTGATTGCCACCAAGCCTGCGACAGCCCCGGAGGCAGCTCCCAACGACGTGGGGTGCTTGTCGCGTACGCGCTCGACCAACAACCAGCCGCCGACTGCGCCTGCTGTCGCTACTTGGGTATTCATGAACGCGAGCGCGGCCAAGCCGTTGGCACCCAAAGCCGATCCAGCATTGAATCCGAACCAACCAAACCAAAGAAGACCTGCGCCAACGAGTACGAGCGACAGATTGTGAGGTCGCATCGGATCTTTGCGGAAACCGACGCGTCGGCCCAAGACGATGGCCAGGGCGAGTCCGGCGGCGCCGGCATTGATGTGTACGGCCGTACCCCCAGCGAAGTCCTCAACGCCAGCCGCCGCAAGCCAGCCCGCGCCCTTGCCGTCGGCATTGCCAAAGTCGAAGACCCAGTGCGCCACCGGGAAGTACACGACCGATACCCAGACTCCGACGAAGACGCACCACGAGACGAAACGGGCGCGGTCAGCAATCGCCCCGGAGATGAGTGCCGGGGTAATCACAGCAAACATGAGTTGGAACGCCGCGAACGACAGCAGCGGAATCGGGTAGGGCGTCCCGTTGAATGTCAATGAGTTGGCTGAGGAACCGAGTCCGGACAGATCGAAGGATCCAAACCAGCCCGAGTCGCCGACGCCAAAGGCGAGCGAGAAGCCGTAGAACACCCATAGGACGCTGACGATTCCGATGGTGACAAACGACATCATCATCATGTTCAGCGTACTCTTCGAGCGAGTCATGCCCCCGTAAAAGAACGCCAGACCGGGGGTCATGAGCAAGACCATTGCGCTGGCTGCAAGAACCCACGCGGTATCCCCGGTGTTGATTTCTGGCACGTCCATCACTCTCCTCCAGATCAACAGCGGACCAGCGTTGAACGCGGCGCACTGCGATCGACGCCCACGTGCGCCGATGTGGAGGATCAGATCGGTTCGGTGTTGCGGCTTGGCTCACCCGATGTTTCGTGTCCGTCACAGTCTCCGGTGTCGTGTTACACGTGTGTGAACTCGGATTTCTGGTGCCGCTCAGTCGGCGAGCAGGGCGTCGACAAAAGTTTCGGGGTCGAACGGAGCCAAGTCGTCGGGGCCCTCGCCGAGTCCAACGAGTTTCACCGGGACGCCGAGTTCGCGTTGGACGCTTACGACGATCCCGCCCTTGGCCGTACCGTCCAGTTTGGTGAGCACGACACCGGTGACGTCAACGACGTCGGCAAAGACCCGGGCTTGGACGAGGCCGTTTTGACCTGTCGTCGCATCGAGGACGAGCAAGACTTCATCCACCGGCCCGTGCTTTTCGGCCACTCTTTTCACTTTGCCGAGCTCGTCCATCAGGCCCGTCTTGGTATGCAAGCGCCCGGCGGTATCGATCACCACAGCGTCTGCCCCTTGTGCGATCGCGGTGCCGACGGCATCGAAGGCGACTGCAGCCGGGTCGCCGCCATCTGGGCCTCGTACGACTTGGGCCCCTACGCGATCCCCCCACGTTTGCAACTGCTCACTGGCGGCGGCACGAAACGTATCTGCAGCGCCGAGTACGACGGTGCGACCATCGGCGACAATGAGCCGGGCGAGTTTGCCGGTCGTCGTGGTCTTGCCGGTGCCGTTGACACCGACGATCAACACGACTGACGGTCGGTCATCGTCGCGATGGCGATCCACATGGAGCGACCGATCCATGTTCGGATCCAGCGCAGCAATCAGTTCGGTGCGCAACAGGGCTCGGGCCGCCTCGACAGTGGTGACGTCGTGGACCCGTACGCCGGTTCGTAGGCGCACCATCAACTCTTGAGTGGACGCGACGCCAAGATCGGCCAAAAGCAGGGTCTCTTCGACCTCCTCCCATGCGGCATCGTCAAGATTGCCACGCGACAACAAGGCGAGGAGACCCTGGCCCAATGTCGTGTTCGATTTCGCCAACCGACCACGAAGCCTGGCGAGCCGACTGATTCCTGGTTCGGGGTGGTCCAATTCGAGGGTTGAACCGGCCAGATCAGCGCTCGGTACGTCAGCACTCGGTACGTCAGCACTCGGTAAGTCGTCACTCACC
>JBBRLC010000355.1:0-2214 GCA_038231595.1 Candidatus Nanopelagicales bacterium
TCGGCACCGAGCATGTAGATGCACAAATCAAATCCGCGGGCGCGTTTATCGACGTAGTAGGCAGTGTCTGAGGCGAAGTAGGTCAAGGCTCCATCGGCCTTGATCAACACACGGTCCTTGTCGTCACCGAAATCCGTCGTGCGCAGCCAGACTGCGCCGTCGAGTTCGTAGACATGGCCCTGCTCGCGCAACTTGGCGAAGCCGCGTTCGACCGCACCAGACGTGTGCAGGGTTCGCTCGGAGTACCAGACATCGAAATGAGTGTGAAACAACTCAAGTACGTCTTGCTGCTCAGCGAGTTGGCGTTGGTAGCCCGCCTCGCGAAACGCGACGAGGCGCGCCTCCTCGGGCAACTCGAGTATCGAGGGATCGTCGCGCACAATCGCTGCCGCAATGTCGACGACGTACGCCCCGTGGTATCCGCCGTCCGGTACCGAGCGCCCCTCCGCCACCGCCTGTAGCGACGCACCAAACTTGTCCATCTGTACGCCGAGATCATTGACGTAGAACTCGCGTGCAACTTCAGCACCATTGGCTTCAAAGACCCGCGCCAATGCATCCCCGCATGCCGCCCAGCGGCTGTGACCAAGGTGCAGTGGCCCGGTCGGATTTGCGGAAATGAATTCCAGATTGATGCGCATGCCCGCGAGTTCATCCGAGCGGCCGTAGGCCTCGCCGGAGGTCACGATCGAACGCGCCAACTCGCCGTGCGCGTCGGCGGCCAGGGTGATGTTCAAGAAGCCCGGTCCCGCGACGTCGACCCTTTCGATGCCGTCGACTGCGAGCAACCTCGGAACGAGGATTTCGGCCACCTCGCGCGGCGGCAGTCCAGCGACTTTGGTCAGCAGCATCGCGATGTTAGTCGCGTAATCGCCGTGTTCGCGGTTGCGCGGGCGCTCCACCTTTATCTCCGCCGGAATATCTTGCGCTGCAACGGATATCGAGCCATCGACACAAGCGGTACGGACGGCAGCGAGAATCGCCTCGGCGAGTGCGGCGGGGGTCATGGCGGTCAACCCTACCGACGAGGAGATGTTCGCCTCGCACGACTAAGTGTGGACAAATGGAAGTCGCGAGTGAGGACCCCGGAGGGACTTCACCCGCGACTCCGGTCGACCCTTCCCCCCGTTAAGGGTCGACCAGACTCACATCGTGGCGGGTCATGACGCGAGATCACAGGGGGTCACGCCAACTGTGGACAACCACCCGAGGGGTGCTCGACCGTACGGACGAAGCCATCTGGGTGACGGACAACGACCGACGCTGCAGATCTGTTGCGATGGCGACCAGGAGTAGCGCTTCCACGCTGCCAGGGACTTTTCAGCTGCGCTGATATGGTCGACAACCCGAGGCCCCCGTAGCTCAGGGGATAGAGCATTGGCCTCCGAAGCCATGTGCGCAGGTTCGAATCCTGCCGGGGGCACTGCCGCTGGAGGCCTCCTCAAAGTGTTACGAGTCGGGCTTTCCGGGAGTCGAGGACGTGGGTCGGCGTCCGGTGGGGCCGAGGAGCCGATCCTGAAGTGATGCATCGGGCGACACCTCGAGTGCGGGACCGAACACGCCGTACGTCCGCCACTCATCGGCGACCGGACTCACCTCGTCCCAAATCCCTTGTACGAGTTCAGCTGACAAGGTCGGATCAATTCCGATGGCGACGACGATGTCGTTGTCACGTAGCGCGCGAAATGAATTGATCTGCAAGAGGTAGTCGCGTGCGCTGAAGTCACCAAATGAGCAATGCACCACTCGTTC
This sequence comes from Candidatus Nanopelagicales bacterium, assembly GCA_038231595.1. Lineage (GTDB taxonomy): Bacteria > Actinomycetota > Actinomycetes > S36-B12 > JBBRLC01 > JBBRLC01. The sequence continues at coordinate 1,753 of JBBRLC010000355.1, forward strand.
AATGTCGGTGAACGAACTCGCGGCAGCGCACGCACGGTCGACGATTGCTGAAAAATTCCCGATCGGATCATCCCCGAGAAGATCCCCGTCAAACTTTTCTCGTCCGGTTTTATCCATCGTCAAACCCTCGAGCATGTCGGGTACCCAGGAGTCGTCGTATGCGTGGTAGTTGATGATTTCTCGGAGTGTCGGTGTGGTGTTACTGGCACGCGTCTGAAAATTTTCCGGCATCGACATCGACCACTGATCGTCGCGAATCTGAGCAACGACAGATTCAAGGGCGCGATCAGCCAGGATGAAGACTTCGGTCTCATTCATTGGTCCTCCGAATGAACTCCGACGGCGTTCCGAGGCTAGTTACAAACGCCGACTTAGCGAGGAACTCGGCGAAGTCCGTAGTGTGGGCGCGTGGCTTCTTTGGACTCGCACCGGCTGACTCGAAAGGTCGAGGCGATTGGGGAA
>JBBRLC010000356.1:0-2213 GCA_038231595.1 Candidatus Nanopelagicales bacterium
GTCATGGATGTTGACGACGGCTTCGTAGTTGGAACCGAGAGTTGAGCCGTCAATGACGTAGACGCGATCGAGCGGTTTCGCAGAGTTTTCCGCGATCCCCGATAGCGCCTCGTCAAGAATCAGCGCGCGTGCTTCGGAGTGGTCGACGATGTAGTCGACCTCCGGTTCAGTCATGCGCGGGTTGAGCGCCACCATGACGAGTCCGGCTTTCGCGATACCGGCTGCGACCTCGCAGTACTCCAAGCGATTGCCCAGCAAGACCGCCACGGCGTCGCCGCGACGAAGGCCCGCATCAAGCAGCGCGCGAGCGAGCTGATTGGAGCGGGTGTCTAGTTCGGCGTACGTCTGTTGGCGGTCCCCGTCGATTACCGCGACCGTGTGCGGACTCGCGGCGGCAAAGGTGCGAATGCCGTCGACGATGGTCAAGGCGGCACCGCCCGTGTGGATGCTCACGAATTCCTCCGTCAATCCCCAGAGTCCCGCCACTATCGGGGGCCGGGCCGCTGGCTGTGTTTCTTGGCCGCGCACATCCTGCCCGCCGCCGTACTCGAGTCGTTCGTTGGGGAAGTTTCGCCGACGCTTCTCGCCCTCGGGGGCACCTTCATCGAAGAAGTGGGGGCCATTCGGGCCGCATTTCTCGGGATTGGCGGCGGGTGGTGGCGATGGGGGGGCTTGGTGGCGATCGGTGGATGTGCGTGGCGATTGGTGGTGGATAGTGGTTGACGGTGGAGGAAAGTGGAGTATGGTGGCGCGCACTTGAGGCTCGGTGGGGGTCTCGGTGGAGCGCAGGGGAGGTGCCGTGGCCGCCAAACCGTTCATGGGTATGGCCCACCCCCGCCTGGACGAGAAAAGCCGGGTGATCCTGCCCGCCAAGTTCCGCGACCGCCTCGCCGACGGCCTGGTCATGAGCAAGGGCCAAGAGCACTGCATCTACGTCTGGCCGCAGGAGTCCTTCGCCTCCCAACTCGCTGACGTCCAAGCCCGTTCACTGACGAACGCCGCCGACCGCTGGTATTCGCGGATCTTGATGTCGTCGTCCACCGAGGACGAAGCGGACAAACAGGGGCGCGTGACCCTTCCACCGGAATTGCGCCAGTGGGCCGGGCTCACCCAAGAACTAACCGTCGTGGGGCATCTCGATCACGTGGAGATTTGGGATTCCGCTGCCTGGTCTGCCTACGAGGCTGCACACGAAGAGGCGTTCGCCGCACTCGACGAAGGGGGGCCGCCGACCACACCACCGGCCTCACCAATGGCCTGACCAATGGCCTGACCAACGCGGCGTCCACCCCACGTGGTCCGTCACGTGCGGCCTGGTCCCTGCCCGCTCGAACAGTGTCCTGACACACCTTCCCCGGTGCCAGGGCACCGCCTCCCCCCGGCCGAGCGGACGGGGACCTGGCTTGCGCGACCGGATGAGTCAAGCCAGCAACTTGTTGGACCCCACGTCGCAATCTCGTACTAGGCACTGAGGAATGACGCAACAAAAGAAGCACGCAGCGACGAACTTTCGTCACGCGCAGGGTCGAAATGGAGGGTCGAAATGGGCGTCTCGCAACACCTCTATCCGCCGACATCGGCGATGAATCTCGGTCGCACTTCGTGGCGCCCGACGCTTAACCTAGCGAGTCACCACCGTGCCCTTGTCGTGTCCGGGCGCCTCGGTTCGGCGGTCGCATCGTTGGTTTTGACGTGCAGTGCGCTCGCCATGACCGCATCGCTTGTGACCCGGCTCGGTTGATCTGTCTCGTGCCTCATCCGTCCGATCCCAAACGCGCTGAATCTATTGATTCCGAGCGTGTTTCGACGCGGGCGGATGCAGGGTTGGCGGTTCACGTGCCGGTCCTACGAGAGCGGTGCCTTGCCTTGTTGGCACCCTCACTCGCGCAGCCGGGCAGCATCGTCGTAGACGCGACTCTGGGTCTGGGCGGGCACAGCCAAGCGTTGCTCGCTTCGTTTCCCGACGTACGCCTCGTCGGATTGGACCGCGACACCGACGCCTTGCGGCTCGCGACCGAAAGGCTGGCGCCGTACGCCGAGCGGATCACCTTGGTGCACGCGGTCTATGACGAACTCCCCGACGTGCTGACCCGCCTAGGACTCACCCACGTCGACGGTGCGCTCTTTGATCTCGGTGTTTCGTCGATGCAACTCGACCTGACCGATCGTGGGTTCGCGTACTCCCACGACGCGCCGCTGGATATGCGAATGGA
>JBBRLC010000357.1:0-2206 GCA_038231595.1 Candidatus Nanopelagicales bacterium
ATCATCAACCTCGGCAATGACGTTGGCGTGTCTCGCGAATGTTGTCGACCGAGAAATCGCGTTGTCCCATCGCCTCCAAGCCGACTTGGTCACTCGTCGATCATGCTGCCCAAGTGACAGGCGTCGACGTCGGCTCCGCCGGCGGTCATTTGTTTGATCACGCGAGACGGAATCAACGGGTACGCGGATAATGCGCACGGGTCCGAATTCGGACTCCGTGCGAAATCCGTCAAGTTCAACACCGACGACCGTTACGTCGGCACCCATGGCAGCCACCGCGAGTGCTGATTTGCGAACCCGGCTGTCCGAGGTCACATTGTTGTTGACGAGCATGACCACTCGGGGCCGGCTGTCAGAGCCGCCGGATTGGTCGACCGGATTGTCGGTCAATGCTCACCCACGCCGATCACGTGACGTGAGACGCCTTTCCATCTCTGGCCGTCGGTGGTGGCACGCCCGTCGACCAGAGCGCGGATGCCCGGGAGATCAGCGGGGGCGAGGGTTCCGTAGTCAAGGTGGTCGGTTTGGACGATGGCACCGTCGACAGGAGTACCCAAGTGGTACGCCGCAAAGCCGAGATCTGAAAGTTCATCATCTGAATACAAGGGGTCATGAACCGAGACGATCGCGTGCTTTGCTTCCAGCGCAGCAACGGTCGCGAAGACACCCGAGAACGCGGTCTCCTTCACGCCACCACGGTAGGCGGCACCCAAGACGGCGACCTTCGCATCCACAAGTGAACCGAGTTGACTCTCCAGCAGATCAACCGCATAGGCGGGCATTGCTGCGTTAGCCTCGCGAGCAGCCCGCACCACCGTGGCATCGGGATCGTTGTGGAGATAGAGCCGGGGATACACCGGAATGCAATGGCCGCCGACGGCAATGCCTGGTCGGTGGATGTGGCTGAAAGGCTGGCTATTGCTTGCGTCGATCACTTGGTAGATGTCGATCCCGTTGTCGGCAGCGAAGCGAGCAAATTGGTTGGCCAAGCCGATGTTGACGTCGCGGTAGGTCGTCTCGGCCAATTTCGCCAACTCCGCAGCTTCAGCAGATCCCAAGTCCCAGACCCCGTTCGGTCGGTCAAGATCAACTCTTTCGTCGAAGTCGAGGACAGATTCGTAGAACTCCACCCCTGCACGCGCGCTCGCGCTGTCCACGCCGCCAACGAGTTTCGGATACCGACGCAAATCGGAAAATACTCGGCCAGTGAAGACCCGCTCAGGACTAAAAACCAGATGGAAATCGGAAGAGACTCGTAAACCGGAGAGTTCCTCCAATCTGGGCAAGAACCGATTGCGAGTGGTTCCTACTGGCAGCGTCGTCTCGTAGGACACCAATGTGCCAGGACGTAGTCCCTTGCCGATCGAGTCCGTCGCCGCATCCATCCACTCGAATTCGGGAACACCGTTCGCGTCCACGAACAGCGGAACAACGACAACGACTGCATCGCTTTCCGCAACTGCCCCAGTGGTATCAGTCGTCGCAGTGAGGAGGCCCGAAGCGGTGACCTCACTGAGTTTGTCTTGGAGGTGTGCTTCGCCGGGGAACGGCTCGACACCATGGTTGACGAGTTCTACGACGGTCTCGTTGACGTCGCAACCGATGACGTGATGACCCCGGGAGGCAAATTGAACTGCTAACGGCAGACCGATCTTGCCCAGTGCAACAACGCTGATTTTCACGAATTGACCCTGTACCTCACGAGTAGACCCGGTGGTCGATGGTGGCGAGAATGGTCGAAGTCTACTGGCGAGGCAAGCCGATCTCGAACTGCGGTCGCGCGTCGGTGACGTGCAGTTCGAGCCGTTTTCGTCGGCCATCGAAGCGGGGAGAATCCACCAAACTGGGCGCACGGATCGTCGCTCTTCGACCCGCTAGAGTCCAGATATGGCACCTGAAAACGCGACCCCTCGAGACTCAAAACGCCACGTGGCGTTGGTTGCCTGGGGATTCCCACCCTCTCGCGCATCAGGGGTCTATCGGGCTCTTGCACTTGCCAATGCATTCGTCGAGGGTGGCGCCGCAGTCACGGTCGTCACGGCTGACGAACATTACTTTCAACTCGTCACCGGTACAGATGACTCCTTGCTAGCCCACGTGAATCACGCCGTGGATGTTGTCCGTGTTTCCTACCCGCCTGGACGCCTCGACCCCATCATCTCGCGTTGGCCGCGCGAACGAGTCGAACAGCCCAGTGACTACCGAC
>JBBRLC010000358.1:0-2205 GCA_038231595.1 Candidatus Nanopelagicales bacterium
ATGTTCTCGTCGAGCGGTGGAGGTTCGAATCCGGCACCCCTTAGCAACTGGGCCGCGGATATGGCGGACTCGACAGAGCCACGAGCAAGATCGTCTCTCAGTTGGGCCTCCATGCCTGTGGCGGCGATCACTTGGCGGCAGATGCTCGCGTTGGTCCAAAGTGTGGTCAAACCCCGTAGCCGAGTCTTCTGAACGTTCCAGCGCCCTTCGTCGACTCGGTAGGACCTGAAGCCCGCTGGCAGAAGATCGGGTAGCACCGGAGACGTGGCCAGATTTGGGACCAGAAGTTGGGCGAGTTGCTGCGGCTCTAACACGATCTCCGGTGTGACCTCGACCGGTCGTGACAACGGCGTCAGTAGCGCAGCGAGGGGGACTACAACTCGGTCATCTTGGTTAAGCTCGTGTGATCCCAGTCGGCTGAAACTGTTGTGCATGGCACCGGGGGGCGCAGCGACCACCGGCGAGCAACGCTAGAAGATCGGCTGCGGACCGTCGAGGGAAATCACTCGGCCCGTCTGCATGACTGAATGTCACAGCCCTGGGCCGGGACAGGAACGGAGTGGTTCACAAGGCAATCCGGCGGGAGGTACCACAACGGCGGGCAAGGTCTCGCGGTTGACGCCTGTCAGCCAGGTGGTGGGGTCAGTCCGTAGCGGGCAATGACGTCTGGCAGCCACTCCGGTTGGGCGAACTGCAGGCCATAGCGATCTCCGAGCGCGCCGATGACGGCCCGATCTGGCGGCCCGGCCGCGATCAGGTCGGACAGTTCGACGAAGAAGTCCTCGAACCCGGCGGGACTGATGATCTCGATCATTCGCGCGGGGACCTTGCCAGCGTTCCACATCGCGTGAACCTCCCCGCGAGGCTTGGTGATGTACCCGCCGGCGCCCAGCACGACCTCACGGCTCCCAGAACGAAATCCGATCTCGCCCTCGGTGACTATCGAGTACTCGTCCTCGCGGGTGTGCATGTGTGCCGGCACCAGGACTCCGACTGGGAACGGGTGCTCGACGATGGAGACGGCGCCACCGGTGTCGCGGCCCCATAACTTGAAAGCGACGCCGACAGTTCCCAGATCACCCGTCCGTCCCTCCCCAGGGCGCACCACGGTCAGGGGTGGGAAGTCTGTTAAGGACATGCGACTCGCCTCCGTACAGTTTGATGAGTGAACAGGGGTGTATCTTGGATACTGCCTATCTCCGAGCGTCGGGTGTCAATAGTTGAATGAACATAAGCGTTCCCCCAATAATCGCGGCTACCGGATGGCCAAGCGAGCCGACGACGTAGCCGAGACGCGCCTGCGTATCGTTGAGGCCGCCGTGCGCTTGCATGGAACCATCGGTCCAGCCGCGACGACCATCTCCGGGCTCGCGGAGGAGGCCGGAGTCACCCGACTGACCGTGTACCGCCACTTCCCGGACGGTGAAGCACTTTTCCTCGCGTGCAGCCAGCACTTTGCAGCCAGCCAGGTCTTGCCGGACCCGCAATCGTGGGGCCTCATCGTCGACCCGCTACGACGGCTACGCGCAGGCCTGTCCGACCTCTACCGGTACTACCGGGACGCCGAGGCCATGCTCACGAACGTACGACGCGACCGCGACGTGCTGCCGGCTCGGCTGCGCGAGCGAACTGCGGCGACCGAGGCGCTCATCACGGAGGTGCTCCTGGCACCCTTCGCGGTACGCGCTACACGCCGGCGACGGTTGCGTGCCGTCCTGGGGCACGCGGCCGCATTCGAGACATGGCGGTCGCTCTGCATCGACCAGGGCCTAGCCGACCGTGAGGCTGTCGAAGCGATGGTCGCCTTTGTCGGCGCCACTGCAGAACCGACACCCGCGAAAGCGGCGGAGTGACTGCCCGAGACCACCGATTCCATGCCACCGATGCACGACTACGCGACGTCGCCGCCATGGTCGGGCTCGTTCCCAAACCCAGCGACTTCTGACCGTGTCTGCGATGGCTGCGCCGAGCGTTACCTAGGCGTCGTTCACTGATCGATCTGCCGACGGCAGGGCACGATAGTGACCTAGGAAGTCATCGACGGGTTGTCAGAGGTGGATCTTGAGCAACATTCCCCACCAAGTGGCACAGTGTTAGGCCACACGATCAGAGGAGTCAGGGTGATCGAGGAACTCGTGTTGACCATCGACGGGCCGAAGTCCCACGTGGTTGACCGTGCCGAGTTGGCTGAGATTGGGCTGCGAG
>JBBRLC010000359.1:0-2197 GCA_038231595.1 Candidatus Nanopelagicales bacterium
AGGCAACGTCGTACTCACTCCCGGGATCCTCAAGAATATCCAGGACGCAGTCGGCGCGAAGTATGGCAAGGACAAACCCTTCGATCTCGTCTTCCACGGCGGCTCGGGATCCCTGCTGAGTGAGATTCGCGAAACTCTGGACTACGGCGTGGTCAAGATGAACGTCGACACGGACACCCAATACGCCTTCACCCGCCCGATCGCGGATCACATGTTCAAGAACTACGACGGCGTACTTAAGATCGACGGCGACGTCGGCAACAAGAAGATCTACGACCCGCGTTCGTACGGGAAGTTGGCCGAACAGGGAATGGCCGCACGAGTAACGCGCGCCTGTGAGGACCTGCGGTCAACCGGCACCCGACTGACGTAACGCGCGCGAGCCTCCAGGTAGCCGGTTAGGTGTACGCACTGCCCACGTGGCTGCGCGCGCTGGGCGTCGTTGCCGCTGCGGTTGTCGTCGCGGCGTTGGTGGGAATCTTCTTTCCCTCGCTGCGCCTTGTTGATCTCGAGGTTTACTCGCAGGCGGGAAGTGCTGTCCTGCATGGCAATTCGCTCTATGGCCAGCACACAGCCGACCTCGGGCTTGTCTTCACCTACCCACCGTTTGCTGCGCTGGTCTTCGTTCCGCTCGGGTGGCTCGGCACCGGCTCCGCGGCATTGGCGTGGTCGGTCGTGTCCGCGGCCGCGTTGTTGCGGGCGATTTACCTCTGTCTGCGCTCGGTCGGGTTCTTGCCTGCCGGTGCTCTGCGTCGATCGCGCCGCAACCTCGTCGTACTCCTCGGCGCGACCATGTTCTGTCTCACGCTAGAACCGACACTGGTCACCTTGGCGTGGGGACAAATCAACCTTGTGCTCATGTGGCTGATCCTTGAAGACTTCACCGGCGACGTACGGCCACAGTCACGCGGCTTGCTCACCGGCCTCGCGACGGCCATCAAACTCGCGCCTGCTCCGTTCATCGTGTTTGCGGCACTTGTGGGACGTCGTCGAGAGGCGATCCGCGCCATCATCGTTTTCGTCATCTCAGTTCTTGTCGGTGTGCTGATCCCCGCCGCCAACGGATGGACCTATTGGACGACCGAGTTGCTCAATTCCAATCGGATTGGCGATCAAAGCAGCAGCGGTAATCAATCGATCCCCGGTGCAATCGCTCGAATCACCAACTCCACCCATGCCCCGTTCTGGTCGTGGGTCGTTGCGATGAGCGTCCTTGCCGCCAGCCTTGTGATTGCTTATCGGCTCTGGCTGGCCCACCGTGAACTCGAGGCGCTCTCCGCCGTGGGGGTCGCCACGGTGCTCGCCTCACCGATCGGCTGGACGCATCACTGGGTTTGGTTCATACCCGCACTGATTGCGTTGTCGGCGCGCGCGCGTGAGCAGCACAGCACTGTCTACGTCGTCGCTGTTGCGGCCGTGATCGCAGTGAGCTGGCTACCTCGGTGGGGGGGTGGCCCATACGCACAGCGCGTCGATGTAGGTCCCCCGTGGCAGTACGCGCAGTGACTCGCGTCGGACGCGTACGTCGTACTCGGACTCGTGATGCTGGTTTGGTGGGGTTGGTCGGCTAACAGCGTGACGCGTGGTCCCAGCCGTACGACTATTGCGGCAGGATGACCCGGTGAGCATTCATCAGGATCTTCTCGGCGGCCCTCCCCCCACCCTTCTTCCCGATGAGCCGGCGCCACGCGAGGCTCTCGCTGCCGGAGTCGACCCGAGCGAGGTGGCAGCAAACCACCCAACCTCCTCAACGGCCTGGGCAGCGCTCGCTGATCGCGCATGGGCCGGTGGACACGTCATCGAGTCGTACGCCTACGCCCGCACCGGCTACCACCGCGCCCTCGATGCCTTGCGGCGCAACGGTTGGAAAGGGCATGGGCCGGTGCCGTGGGAGCACGAACCCAACCGCGGTTTCCTACGCGCGCTGCATGCGCTGGGCCGAGCCGCTGGCGCCATCGGCGAAAGCGACGAAGCAGCCAGATGTACGAGTTTTCTGCGTGAAAGTTCCCCAACCGCTGCGGATACGCTGTCCGATTGAGCACAACTGAGGTCCTAGTTGCCGCAGAAGTTCGGTAACCTGCTCTCGATCATTCATCCGCCGGGCAACGAAGTCCCGGCCTCCTGCCCGCTCATCTGCCGAAGGAGTTGCCATGCCCGCGATCGTGCTGATCGGCGCGCAATGGGGTGATGAGGGCAA
>JBBRLC010000360.1:0-2196 GCA_038231595.1 Candidatus Nanopelagicales bacterium
CACAACACGACCACGAACGCCCTCGGGATCGCTGGCTCCAGCGCCGGCGGCTTGCTGGAATTCCTCAGTGCGGGCGCGTCCACCAAGCAACTGCATGCAGGTTCGGCGTCGATGAACGGAATCATCGCAGCGCGACTTGCGATCGCCGGTGCAACCGGTCCCTCGACGGTGTTCGAAGGCCCCAGTGGAATCTATGCAGCCCTGTCGGCGCGAGAGTCCGACCCAGCCTCCATCACGCGCGACTTCGGCACGAGATGGGAGACCACCCAGATCACGATCAAGCCGTACCCCTCGTGTCAATTGATGCACGTGACCTTGGACGCGGTCGCCGCCGCCCTCAAAGGCGCGCGCGTCAACCCGGCGTCGATCGTGGAAATTGTTGCCGACGTCCATCCTGATTCGGCTGACATCGTGTGCGAGCCGGCCGAGGTCAAGATGAACCCGCGTACCTCCTATGACGCGAAATTTTCGCTGCCGTGGAGTACGGCGGCGCTACTCATCGATGGCTCAATCGGAATCGATTCATATTCTGCCAGCTCAATCGCACGGCCTGACGTTGCTGCCCTCGCCGCGCGAGTACGCACGAAGGTTGTCGCGACAAACTCGGTCGCCGCGGACGCACCGGGGCGAGTCGCCATCCTGCTCGCCGACGGGCGTGAACTTGCCGGGCGGGTTGCTCGAAGTTTCGGTGGGCCCGATCTTCCACTCAGTGATACAGCGTTGATGGACAAGTTCTTCCTCAACGTCGATCGCGACGACACTTTGTCTCAAGAACTCGCGACGCGCGTGTTCAACTTGCCCAACGAAAAGTCCCTCGATCGAATCGTCGAACTTGCGGCACTCGTTGCCGACGGCGACTAGCCGGCCCACAGACACAAAGGATGACGATGACGTTCACCGCTATCGAGCCCGCTGAGTTTCCCTGGTATGACTACGAGGGCTACACGTTCTCGCTGGGACTGTCCATCGACGGGCATGCGCTGAACTCGGGGCATTCGGGCTCGGCATTCAACGCCGAGAAGGGCAAGCCCGACGTTGTCGGTGGCATGGGCGAGCAGGCACAGACGGCGTACGCCAAGCACGCGGCGATTCTCGCGGCCGCGAATCTGTCCATGAGTGACGTAACACGTGTCGTGGAGAACGTGACGATCGCTGGTCTACCGACGTACAGCGAAGCGCAGGACGTACGGCGCTTAGTCTTCGGAGAGCATATTCCGGTCATTGAAACTGTCATCGTCGATCGACTGGTCCGAGGCAAAGCCCTTATCGAGATTGAAGTTCACGCATCGCCTGGCGGCGGGACGACGCTGGTATCCGGAACGCCGGGGAGCGACCTCACGTGGCGTCGCGACACGGTGCGGCAAGGCCACGATGGTGCTGTCTATCTTCCGACCCTGTTGCCGATTGATGCCGAGGGCAACATCGTGGCTGACGGCGACATCGTGGGTCAGTACTTCTACTGCCTTGAACGTGCCGGGGAGCTGCTGGAGTCGGCGGGACTCACGATCTCTCATCTGGTCAACACCGTGGACTACTCGACTCCGGCAACTCGAGAGCGCTACCCGAAGATTGGGCGGGCCCGCAAAGACATGCTCGGCCCGGTCTACCCCGGCGCTGCGGGCATCCTGATGAGCGAGTTGCACGCTCCGGGTGTGTTGTGCGCCATCGACGCAATAGCGTCGACGTATCTGGCGACGAAGGTCAATCCGGGCTGGGCGCGCTACGACACGTTGACCTACAACCCGGGCCTGCTCGCAGGTGACACCCTCTACATGTCGGGTTTCGCATCGTTGGATATGGAGTCACAAGCCGCAACGCACGCAGGTGATTTGGGCAAACAAGCCGAAGCGACTTATGGCGCGATCGTGGAAACGTTGGCCGCAGTCGGGGCTGGGCCAGAGTCGCTCATCGGCACGGTCGAGTACGTAACCCCCGCCGGATTGCCCGACTACCGAGTGGTCGCCGACGTACGCCGGGAAGTCTTGAAGTCGCCGTACCCGGCGTCGACGGGAATTGTGTGCGGCGGATTGCTCCGCCCGGAGTTTCTGCTCGAGGTGGTTCCGACGGCATATGTGCCAGGAGCGCGCGCGTTCTTGGCCAGCCAGGAATCGCAGGTTGCGATATGAGTGAGTCAACGACGAGCAATGTCTTGCTCACCGACGCATTGATCGCCCGGGTCGGTGAGAGCGTGACGTA
>JBBRLC010000361.1:0-2191 GCA_038231595.1 Candidatus Nanopelagicales bacterium
CCACCCTGGTCCAGAAGGGTGCTGCGTGCGCAGCGTCGCAAGCATTGGAGCAACCCAGCTTGGATGCATCAGAATTTTGCGATGACCTCGTCGGCGAAGCGCGCGAGTGAGTCGATGCGGGTCGCGAGTGCTTCGGGATCGCCACCGTAGAAGTACCACGGGACTGCTTGGAGTTCGGTCACGCCAGCATCCGAGAGTCGGCGATAGCCATCAAGATCCCAGACGTCAATGCAGAGCGTATTGATTTCAAAGGGAATGTCGGCCCGGTTGTATTCGATCCTGTAGCGCGTGAGTTGTTCGATCGCGTGCAGGATTTCCGCCTCCGTATTTTGTACCGAGATCCAACCGTCGGCGAGTCGCGCGGCGCGTTTGAACGCTGGCTCGCTTAAACCGCCGACGTGTATCTTCACCGGTTGAGTGGGTGTTGGCGACATCATGAGCGGGCCGACGTCGTAGTAGTCGCCGTGAAACTCAAACCATTGCGGGCCGTCGCCAGCGCATGCGCGACGCAGGATCTCAATCATTTCATCGGCGCGTTTTCCGCGCGTGCGCATGTTCGTGTGCGTCCATTCGAACTCTTCGGGGATCCAACTGAGACCGACGCCAAGACTCACTCGGTTGTTCGAAAGCACCGCAAGTGACGTGAGCTGTTTCGCGACAAGGAGCGGATCGCGGATCGGGAGCTTGACGACGTTCGTAGTAAATCGAATCCGTTCGGTCACGGCCGCCATCGCCGCCATCGCGATGAACGGGTCGACGAACGGTGTGTCGGGTGCCCAGAAACGCGCGCCGTCGCCAGAGTAGGGATAGTCGGCAGATACGGCCTGCGGATAGAAGACCGAATCGGGCACCGCGATGGTGTCGAACCCGTTGGCTTCGACGGCCCGTGCCATCGGGACGAGTTGTTCGGCAGGAAACATCGGGAATGGCACGGTCCAGCGCATGACGACACTGTAGAACACCGGAATAGAACCTGTTCTAGTTTTCGGCTATCATGTTTCACATGGAATTTGGAATCTTTAACAGCGGATGTCTCCTGCCCAACTACCGCCCTGGCGACCCCTTGCGCGAACACCACCGCATGATCGATGAGGCCGAGTGGACGATCGCGGCCGACAAGGCCGGGTTCAAGTACACGTGGGCGACCGAACACCACTTCTTAGAGGAGTATTCGCATCTGTCGGCGAACGAGGTGTTTCTTGGCTATCTCGCCGCAGCGACCGAGCGGATCCATCTCGGTTCTGGCATTTTCAACATCACTCCGCCAGTCAACTCTCCAGCGCGAGTTGCTGAACGGGTTGCGATGCTCGATCACCTATCGCTCGGGCGCTTCGAGTTCGGGATGGGTCGCGGTTCGTCCACGACCGAACAAGCCGGCTTCGGGATCGACGATCCCGAACTCACCCGCGAAATGTTCGATGAAGTCATCGAACAGTTCAAGTTCATGTGGCGCGAGGGGACGTATCCCGGCCACACGGGAACGCATTTCTCGATGCCAGCGCGCAATGTGTTGCCAAAGCCCTACACCAAACCCCATCCGCCGATGTGGGTTGCGGCCGGTTCGCCATCGACCTTTGAAAAGGCCGCAAAGATGGGTCTCGGAGTGTTGTGTTTCACGACTGCATCGTTGGAAACTTTGAAGCCGCTCATCGAGACCTACAAAAAGAACATCGAACATGCCGAGCCCGTTGGCGAGTACATCAACAACAACATCATGGTCACGAGCCAGATGTTGTGTCTCGAAGACGGTCAGCGCGTGCGTGACATCACCTCGACATTGCAAGGTAGCTACCACACGAGCTTGTTGTTCAAGTACCTCGATACCTTTCCGCGTCCCGAAGGGATTCCGGTGTGGCCAGATCTCATTCCCGAAGCCACGCCCAAACAAATCGACGCGATGATCAAGTCACGTACGCAATGTGTAGGTACACCAGAAGATGTTGAAGTTGCTGTGCAGCAGTACGCCGACGCGGGCGCCGATCAACTTGTGTTCGGCATGCTGAGCACCACCATGTCGAGAGAGGTCGCGTGCGAAGCCGTGGCGACGTTCGGCAAGCATGTGCTTCCTCACTTCGACAAGGACCCGGTCCACTCGACAACGCGCCAACGCGAAGCGCAGGTAGGCGCATAGCAGGGGTTGAGCGCAGGTTCAGCGGCGATCGAACGTGATCGTGGCGTGTTTGAGGCCATA
>JBBRLC010000362.1:0-2189 GCA_038231595.1 Candidatus Nanopelagicales bacterium
AACTTGCACTTGACGATCTCACCTGGCGCCCACGTGGACGTTCCAGGTTTCGGTCTCGCGTTCGCGAATTTCGGGGCGCGTCCGTGGGGTTTCGTCGACTGCTTTCCCCGGCGCGACATCGTCACGAATCGCGACTACTACTTCAAGTACTACGAACATCTCAACCAGGGTTGGATGGACATTCGTCGCAACAATCCGAAGTTGGATTGGTTTACCTCGCCGATGGCCTACATCCGCGCTGCAACGTCGCCGATTGCTTTTTGCTACTCGGGACCGATGGAGCAAGAGACCACCGACATCATCATCAAGACCAGTCAAGATCGGATGAATGACTGGTTGGCGTTTTGGGATGATCCGACACCGGTGCCCGCTGATGAGCAAGAGGCATTGAAAGATCACACGGTCGCCATTCGTCGTACCGTCTCGGAGTTGGACCCGGCCAATCACATCGCCATCCGCCTATTCGGCCAGGGGATCGCGGATCAACTTGTCGAGGCATTGTGGGGGGCACACCGCACGCTTCCCCACGCCTTTGGCAAGAAGGTCTGAGGCGAACCATGGTGACCCGGCGTTCTCGGAGTTGCACATGAGCATGGATGTTTCCGTTCGATCCATCTGGTCGGCGGCGAAAGTGCCTGAGGCGCATTCGCCGTACGACACCATCCATCTGCGCGTGTTCTACCCGTCAGCGCCGACCGGCACGATCGAAGAGCGAATGAGCGGTTTCATCGCCGCCGATCGTTCCAGGGGTGCCCTGCCTGTCGTTTTCATCTTGCCCGGTATCAACGTCGGCCAAGACTCCTATCGATGGCTCGCCGTCGCACTGGTCAAAGCGGGCTTCGCCACAGTCACGTATGACTGGGTGGGAGAACTCTTCCCTGGGCAGTACGGCGTGACGCCCGGACTGGACACCACTGCGGTGACTCCACAGACGTACGGAAGCAAGCCCACAGGCAGCGCAATCGCCGCGCTAATCACAGCGGTGGACGCGCTCAACCACGACGGGTTGCTAGCGGGTCTTCTGGACACATCAAACATCGCTGTGGTGGGACATTCCGCCGGCGGTACCGTCGTCATGCAATCGGCGTCGCACGAGTGGTTCCCGCAGATCAAGGCCGCGGTTTCCCTTTGTGCTCACACTGGTGTTTCCACGATGTTGGGTTGGGAACCCGACACCCATGTTGATGCCCATGTCACGTGTCCGATGCTGCTTGTGGGAGCGACCGAAGATGGCGTGATGACTGCCAGCGCCGTGCGCTACGGCGTGGACGCCGACACACGTCGCGATCCCATCGAGCGCACGTTCACGGATTCCTTGGATGCATCCAGCGACGCGACCTACGTGTTGCTCAAGGGCGCGAATCACTTTGTCGCCGCTGACCCCGTCGATCCCACGTGCGCCCGAGCCTTCCTCGATGGGGAGCCCACTGTCGATCCGCGACAAAGCCGAGCAGTCCTGCTCGACCTACTCACCCATTTCCTTCGCGGCAACGTGTGCGGTGATACCGAGGCGTCGAAGAATTTCGATGACTTCGTCGTCTCGCCACCGGCAGAGGTACAGGAAGTTCGCCGGCACGTCGCGGCGGCGAACTGATCGACGGGAGGAACACACAATGTTGAAGAACATGTGGTACGCCTGCGAATTCAGCCACGCGGTCACGAACAAGCCACTCAAGGTTGAGATCTTGGGTCAAAAACTTGTCATGTGGCGAGACCGCAAGGGTAACGTTCACTCACTCTCCGATCTGTGCGTGCATCGTGGAGGATCCCTCGCCGGCGGGTGGTTGACGCCGGACGACAGCAAGATCGTCTGTCCCTACCACGGTTGGGAATATGAAGGCTCGGGCGCATGCGCGAAGATTCCCGCGCACCCGCAGCGCAATATCCCGAAGAAGGCGCGGGTGGACTCGTACCCCGTCGAAGAAAAGTACGGCTTCGTCTTCGTCTTCATGGGCGATCTCGCCGAAGAGGATCGTCCGCCGCTGCCGGAGATTCCCGAACTCGACGACCCGAACTTCAAGAAGATCTATGGAGACTTTTGGTGGGACGTCAACTACGAACGTGCCACCGAAAACGCAATGGACCCATCGCACGCTCCCTACGTGCATGGCAACCGGTTCGGTGACCCGGACAATCCGCAGATCCCCGATTTCGAAGTTGCGCTCACTCCGTGGTCGGGGACGGCTCGG
>JBBRLC010000363.1:0-2187 GCA_038231595.1 Candidatus Nanopelagicales bacterium
ATGCGTTCGCGCGGCGCGGAGTTTCGTGGGGTGTTGTTTTGCGGTGTGATGTTGACCCAGCAAGGACCCAAAGTGTTGGAGTACAACGTCCGCTTCGGCGACCCTGAGTGCGAGATCTTGATGCGTCGCATGAAGAGCGATCTGTATGTGCATCTCGCGGAATCGGCGGCAGGTGCGTTACGTACGCCGGTGGAATTCAGCGCAGATTCTGCCATTTCGGTCGTGCTCGCGGCCGATGGCTATCCAGCGACGCCGGCACTCGGCGATGTTGTCGAGGGCCTCTCGCAGGCGAACGCGATCGACGACGTTGTGGTCTTTCACGGCGGGACGCGACGCAGTAACGACGCGGTTGTCACCAACGGCGGGAGGGTTGTTGTTGTGACAGCGACGGCAGCGACCTTGGCAGGAGCGCGCGACGTCGCATATCGCGGCGCCGGCGCGATTTCGTGGCCGGGCATGCACTACCGTCGGGATATCGCCTCACAAGGACTCAGCGCATGATCCCCCGTTACTCGCTGCCTGAGATGGCTGCGTTGTTCAGCGACGATGCAAAGTTCGGCGCATGGCTTGAAGTCGAAATCCTTGCCTGCGAGGCCTGGGCTGAACTTGGAGTGATTCCCGCGATCGACGCGGTGGAGATACGTGCGAAGGCCGCGTTTACCTCCGAAGCCGTTTTGGAGCGCGAGCTCACCACCGATCACGACGTCGCTGCGTTCGTTGATGTGGTGCAAGAAAGCGTCGGTGGAGCTGCTGGGGTTTGGGTGCACTACGGCCTGACATCGAGCGATGTGGTCGATACGGCACAGGCCTACCTGTTGGTGCAAGCGATCGACCTGGTCGCCGAGGCCGCCGCGGAGCTTGAAACGGCGTTGATCGTTCGCGCACGCGAACATCAGAGCACGCCATGTGTGGGGCGAACACACGGCATTCACGCCGAGCCGACAACGTTCGGTACAAAGCCTGCGCTGTGGGCATTGCAAGTGCGCCGGGATCGAGAGCGGATCGCACGCGCTCGAAACGTGATGGCCGTTGGCAAGTTAAGCGGTGCGGTCGGGACCTATAGCAATATTGATCCATACGTCGAGGGGTACGTGTGCGAACACCTCGGGCTTGTGCCAGTTCCTTCGACGCAGGTACTTGCTCGGGACCGCCACGCTGAACTTCTGTATGTGTGCGCCGCGATCGGCAGCACCTGTGAAACGATCGGCCTGGAGATGCGGCACTTGCAGCGCACCGAGGTTCGTGAGGCCGAAGAACCGTTTCGTGAGGGTCAACAAAAAGGCTCGAGCGCGATGCCCCACAAACGCAATCCGATCAAGAGTGAGCAACTTTGTGGTCTTGCTCGTGTGCTGCGCGGCAATCTGATGGCCGGGATGGAAGACGTTGCGCTGTGGCACGAACGCGATATTTCGCACAGTTCGGTCGAGCGCGTCATACTCGCCGATTCGCTCCTGCTCGCGTATTACGTGCTTCGCCAGGCAACGCGAGTTATTGCAGGCATGCGCGTCTACCCCGAACGGATGATCGAGAACCTCAACGCAAGTTACGGTTTGGTGTTCAGCCAGCCTGTGCTCCTCGCGTTAGTCGAGGCTGGAGTTGCTCGTGACGATGCCTATCGAATCGTGCAGCGCAATGCAATGTTGGCATGGGAAACGAAACAGATGTTTCGCTCGTTGCTCGCCGCCGATTCGGAGGTCACCAAGTACCTCGATTCGGCCCAGCTCGATTCCTGTTTCGATTTGCACCGATCGTTGCGTAACGTGCAGCGAACCTTTGATGCCCTCGACGCCTTGGAGCACTCGCCGCTGTCATGAATGGATCTGCCTTAAAACACTTGTATTCTGGCAAGGTCCGCGACCTCTACGAAGTGAGCGCGGATCGCCTCCTGATTGTCGCGAGCGACCGCGTGTCGGTATTCGACGTGGTGCTGCCCGATACGATTCCCGACAAGGGTCGCGTACTCACAGCGCTTTCAGCTTTCTGGTTCGAACACACTCGTGAGATAGTTCCGAATCACGTCATCTCGGCCGACCCAACCGATTTCCCTGAAATTTCTGGCGACGTTGTTGGCAGGGCAATGCTGGTACAGCGAACGGAACCCGTGCGGCTCGAATGTGTTGTTCGGGGATATCTCTTCGGTTCCGGGTGGACTGAGTACCGACAGCTCGGCACCATCGGTGGGATGAA
>JBBRLC010000364.1:0-2185 GCA_038231595.1 Candidatus Nanopelagicales bacterium
AACATGAGAGACGCCGTAGACCTCTGTTCGGACATTGGTTTGGCTCCGCGACCCACGGATATCACCCAGGACGGGGACACGATCTGGGTCGGACTGTCCCGGAAGTTCACCCGCGCATACTGCCTTCTCGGCACCCCGCGAGGTGCACGCGAACGCCACTTCGCGTGCACCCTCAGCGGCACGCCAGGTACCTAGGGTTCATGGTCAGTAGGACGCTGGCAGCGCGGCGACCGTAGATTTCCGGGATGGGCCTGGCATGGGAGCAAGTGGTCGTGGACGCCGCCAACCCGGTGATGTTGGGCCGGTGGTGGGCGAATGCGCTCGGATGGATCGTGCTGAATGACGCGCCTGACGAGTTCGAGATACGGCCCACGGCGGATCGGGTACCCGGAATGATCTTCGAAACAGTCGGAGAGGCGAAGGGCGGCAAGAACCGTCTCCACTTGGACTTTCGGCCTGACGACCAGCAGGCCGAAGTCGCGCGACTCCTGGGCCTCGGCGCTCGGCATGCGGACGTAGGTCAAGGGCAGCAATCCTGGGTCGTGTTGGCAGACCCCGAAGGCAACGAGTTCTGCGTGCTGTCAACCAAACGCAATTAGCCACCTGACGCTGGAACCGCACCTACCTCTCTAGCCATTCCCGCGCCGCGATTGCCGGTTCACCCCACTCGAAAGCGAACGCGATCGGCACGTCGGCGGCCTCCGTGCGTCTCGTTCTTAGCGGAGCGTGATTACCGGCTCCAGGCCGTTGAGCGTGTCGTTTGAGCCACTCCCCCCATCCGTCGTCTCGTAGGTCGAGGCATCAACGATCGTCAGGAGATCGGTCGTAGGGGCGGAGGCTGGGGCACCGGATGGTCGGGAGTGGTCGCACGCGTACTGGCCGCCGGTCACCAGGATCGTCCAGACTGGGCGCTTGTCCCCGACCCTGCCGACGTCTTTCATCGTCGTCATCGTGGCGACATCCCTCGTGCTCTTCGCAACCTGAACGTGCCCGGCCTCCCCTGAGCACCCAGCGGCTTGCTGGTCGGCAATCGTCAGTAGACGAGTTCGAACGGAATCCTCGATTGCGTTAGCCGGGCTATTCGCACTCGCACCAGACTGCGTTCCACAGGCACTCACCGCCATCACGACGAGCGCCATCACAGGCACAACTGTCCGTCGATTCATGAAACTTGGACGCCACAGGTCGGGGCCGGGTTCCATCCCGACAGTTTCCCCCGCGCCGCGCCTCGGCGATGCCTAATGCCGGTTCTTTCTCTGTTGTGGGTCCACTGTTCGAACTACGCGGCGCCGGCGATGAAGGCGACGACGATGTAGTTTGCGTGGCGATCGAGGTTGCCGCGGGCTCGGTCGTAGCGGGTGGTGGTACGTGGGTCGGCGTGGCAGCCGACGCGGTGCTCTATGTCGGCCTGTCCCCTGAAAGCGCGCGTCGAGAAACGCGGTGCTAGGTCGGAGTCAGTACCTATTTCGGGGTGGCGAGGGTGGTGCTGACTTCGACCCACGACGTCAGGGTCTTCGCGGCCGCACCGGAGTCGATGGCGTCGTAGGCCACGACCAGCGCATGTGAGAGTCGATCAATCAATGTTGTGTCCTCATGCGCATTTGCGACGATGACGGGTCCGCCAACTTTGCGAGCGGCGCTGTCATGAGCAACGAGGGCCGCCGCGGCGTTCAACGCGACGGCATCGCGTACGGGATCCAACTCCGCGGATCGAACCGCACCGAGCACATCCGTCGCGATTCGTGCGTTGATGTCCGCGTCGCCGCCGCGCAGCGCATCTGCGGCGGGCCGAGCGATTCCCAAGTCCTGTGAATCGACAACGGATTCAACCGCCGCCCCGCTTGTGGTCTCCCACACTCGCGTCGGCGAAAGCGTCGTCATCTCGTCGAGCCCGTCCTCACCTCGTACGACCAGCGCCGACACTCCTCGAGTGGCGAGCACGTCAGCCATGAGCGGCGCCATTCGTCGATCGGCGACACCGATCAGTTGCGCAGATGGTTGGGCGGGGTTCGCTAACGGACCCAAGACGTTGAATACTGTGGACACGCCGAGTTCGCGACGAGTAGGGCCGGCAAAGCGCATCGCTGGATGAAAAGTCGGAGCGAAACAAAACGCAATCCCGACCTGTTCAACACATGACGCGATCTCGTCGGCCTCCAATCCGATCGCGACGCCGAGTCGTTCC
>JBBRLC010000365.1:0-2177 GCA_038231595.1 Candidatus Nanopelagicales bacterium
ACCTCGGCCAGCCATAAGGCGAGCAAGGCTCCAGATGTACGGCCGGGATCAGTTGCGCCCAAACCTGCCGCGCTTGAATCTCCGACCAGAACAAGTCGCAGCGAGGTGCCGCGGGTGCTGCCGTAGCGACCGTCGGCGTAAGGCGTGGCAGTGCGACTTGGTCCGACTCTCCGTTTGGCGACGCGTACTTGAGCCGCCAAAACTCCGAACGCCAGGGCGCCGAGCCCGACCAATCCACCACCGCCAACTCCAGCCGCGGCCGCGGCTCGACGGGCGTTGCTGGCTCGGCTCATTGCTCCATGATGACCCAGGAGTGAGACCCAACCCAATTCCTTCCACCGAAACACACCGATCCGGGCGTGATTTCGGTGGGTTCGACGCGGCGGGTTCGACGCGGCGGGTTCGACGCGGCGGGTTCGAGAAGGCGGGTTCGACGCGGCGGGTTCGAGAAGGCGGGTTCGAGAAGGCGGGTTCGGCGCGGCGGGTTCGAGAAGGCGGGTTCGACGCGGCGGGTTCGAGAAGGTGGGTTCGACGAGATGGGCGTGTCGAGATGGGCGTGTCGGCGTGTCGGCGTGTCGGCGGACGATAGGGGAAGCGCGGCTCTAGCGACGCGAGGCGAGGAAATTCAACATTGCGGCCTTGCCCTCGCTACGAATTTCTGGGCCGTGGGTAAACGCAACCCCGTCGTAATCCAACTCGGCGAAGCGTTGCGCGCTCAATTCGTTGAGAGCGATGTCGTTGCACCAAAACTTGATGCCGATTCGGATTCGTCCGCGCCAGAAGTGCACGGCGTCGCCGGTGATCAGTACACCGGTCGGTTCGTGCAAGTACGACGTGTGACCCGGCGTGTGGCCGGGAGTGTGGACCGCCCGAATCCCACCAGCAATGTCCAACCATGCGCCGTCGGTGAATGTCTCGGCGACGTCAACGGCGGGGAACTTCCCCCAGCGACGCAACAATGGTCGCAATTTGATTCTCGAGTCGATCGGGGGTGTCTGGCCGAGTCGGATCCAATTGGCGTCATCGGTGTGCGATATGACCGTTGCGCCGCTTGCCTTGGCGACGCGCGCGACCCCGCCGACGTGATCGTTGTGCGCGTGCGTGACCAAAATCTTGGTGACTTCGGAGGTGTCGCTGCCGAGGTACCTCAATCCGGCGTCGATCTTCTTTCCGGCGTACGGCAAACCCGCGTCCATCAGTGATACCTGACCGTCGTCGGCGACGAAGGCGAACGCGTTGATGGCGTCGTCGGACGCGATCGGGATTCGCCACACTCCGGGCGCAATGTCGTACGCAGGGCGTCGAGTCACGTCGGCGACCTTAGATCATGGCCGCCGCGAGTGGGTAGGCTCGCGCACCGTGCAGATCTATGACTCGGTCACTGACCTCATCGGCAACACCCCACTCGTACGCCTCCATCGCGTGAGCGAGGGAATCGGTGCGCAAGTCGTTGCCAAGGTGGAGTACGTCAACCCCGGTGGGTCGGTGAAGGATCGCATCGCGATGCGGATGATCGATGACGCCGAGGCAGCGGGATTGCTGAAGCCTGGCGGCACGATCGTCGAGCCAACGAGCGGAAATACGGGCATCGGTCTCGCGTTGATCGCGCAACAGCGCGGCTATCACTGCGTATTCGTCTGCCCGGACAAAGTGGCGCAAGACAAGATCAACACACTTCGCGCGTACGGCGCGGAAGTCGTCATCTGCCCCACGGCCGTAGATCCCGATGACGAGCGGTCTTACTACAAAGTCAGCGATCGACTTGCGCGCGAACGCCCGGGTGGGTGGAAGCCGGATCAATACGCCAACCCGGCGAATCCGCGTTCGCATTACGAGACGACCGGGCCGGAGTTGTGGGCACAAACCGAGGGGCGCATCACGCACTTCGTTGCCGGCGTAGGTACCGGCGGGACGATCAGTGGGACGGGTCGGTATCTCAAAGAAGTCAGTAACGGGGCAGTTCGCATCATTGGCGCCGATCCCGAGGGCTCGGTTTACTCCGGTGGGACGGGACGGCCGTACCTCGTCGAGGGCGTCGGTGAAGATTTTTGGCCCGAATGTTTCGACCCTGATGTGACCGACGAAATCATCGCGGTGTCGGACAAGGAATCTTTTGAGATGACTCGCCGGTTGGCGCGTGAAGAGGGATTGCTCGTCGGCGGGTCGTGCGGCATGGC
>JBBRLC010000366.1:0-2176 GCA_038231595.1 Candidatus Nanopelagicales bacterium
AACACATAGGAGGGCCGAACCAGGACTGGGTATCCGATGTCCTCAGCGATAACTCTGGCCTGCTCATAGGACGACGCCATGCCGTGTTTCGGGGCGGGGAGCCCAGCTTCAGCGAGCACCCGTCCGAAAGCGCCGCGCTCCTCCGCGAGATGGATCGCCTCCGGTGTCGTGCCCATGATCGGCACGCCGTTGTCTTTGAGGGCTTGGGCCAAACCGAGCGGTGTCTGTCCACCCAGTTGGCAGATCACACCCACGACTGGGCCGGCGAGGCGCTCGGCGTGCACAACTTCCAGCACGTCTTCTAGCGTCAATGGTTCGAAGTAGAGACGGTCGGAAGTGTCGTAGTCGGTGGACACCGTCTCCGGGTTGCAATTGATCATGACGGTTTCGTAGCCCGCGTCACGCAAGGTCATAGCCGCGTGTACGCACGAGTAGTCGAACTCGATGCCTTGACCGATTCGGTTGGGTCCCGAGCCAAGGATGAATACGGCAGGCTTGGTACGACTTTCGACTTCCGTCTCCTCGTCGTACGTGGAGTAGTGGTACGGCGTCTTCGCCGCAAACTCAGCGGCGCACGTATCAACGCTTTTGTAGACCGGGCGTACGCCCAGGGCCTGACGAACTCCGCGAATCAGATCTTCAGAAACCCCGCGTAGCGACGCGATCTGGGCATCAGAGAATCCCGAGCGCTTGACTCGTCGCAGCAAGTCGGGACCTAAGTCGTCGGCGACGCGAATGAGATCGGCTAGCGCATTGATCCCTTCAATCTGAGCAAGAAACCACGGATCGATGTCGGTCGCCTCGTGGACATCATCGCGTGACGCGCCCGCCCACAGTGCTTGCTGCACAAGGGAAAGCCGCCCATCGTGCGGGGTTTTCATCCGGTTCAATAGGTTCGCGGTGTCAACGTCTGCGGGCGATTCCGGATTGCCGGATTGTGGCCAAGTGAAGACTGCTTCGGGACGCTCAATGCTGCGCAGTGCCTTTTGCAGCGCCTCGGCGAAGTTCCGCCCGATCGCCATTGCCTCTCCCACGCTCTTCATCGTGGTCGTCAGCGTCGGGTCGGCATTCGGGAACTTCTCAAAGGCGAACCGAGGCACCTTGACCACCACGTAGTCCAGCGTTGGTTCGAAGCTGGCAGGAGTCTCGCGGGTAATGTCGTTGGGGATCTCATCGAGGGTGTAACCAATCGCCAACCGGGCGGCGATCTTCGCAATCGGGAAGCCGGTGGCTTTCGATGCCAGTGCTGAGGATCGAGAGACACGTGGATTCATTTCGATGACGACCATGCGCCCGTCGTCGGGGTTGATGGCGAATTGGATGTTGCATCCGCCGGTGTCGACTCCCACAGCGCGGATGATCGCGATCCCAACGTCGCGCATGTGCTGGTATTCGCGATCGGTCAATGTGAGGGCGGGGGCAACGGTGATTGAGTCACCGGTGTGCACGCCCATCGGATCGATGTTCTCGATGGAACAGATGACGACGACGTTGTCCGCGTGGTCGCGCATGAGTTCGAGTTCGTATTCCTTCCACCCCAGGATCGATTCTTCGAGCAACACTTCGTGAGTGGGCGACGCTTGCAGGCCCACACCAGCGATTTGGCGCAGGTCCTTTTCGTCGTACGCCATTCCGGAACCGGCCCCACCCATGGTGAAGGACGGTCGCACGACCACGGGGTAGTTGAGTACGTCAATCGCGGCTAGGCAGTCTTCGAGGGAGTGGCAGATCACCGACTCAGCGCATTCACTTCCGAGATCAACGACAATTTGTTTGAACTTAGCTCGGTTTTCTCCGGACTCGATTGCCTCAACATTGGCACCGATGAGTTCGACGCCGTACTCCTTGAGGACACCGGCTTCGTGCAAGGCCATCGCCGTGTTGAGCGCGGTCTGTCCCCCCAACGTGGCCAGCAAGGTGTCAGGACGCTCCCGCGCGATGATTTTCGCGACGATCTCGGGCGTGATCGGTTCGACATAAGTGGCGTCGGCAAACTCCGGATCAGTCATGATCGTGGCTGGATTGGAATTGACCAGAATCACGCGCAAGCCCTCGGCCTTAAGCACTCGGCATGCCTGGGTTCCTGAGTAGTCAAATTCGCACGCTTGACCAATGACGATCGGTCCGGAACCAATCACCATGACGCTGGTGATGTCATCGCGGCGCGGCATCAGCG
>JBBRLC010000367.1:0-2164 GCA_038231595.1 Candidatus Nanopelagicales bacterium
CGATGCTGCGGAACGTACGCCCAGCCTGTGCGCCGAGATCCGCAGAGGCTTCCAGAACGGAGTCGTGAATCCGCTCGAACCCTGCGTAGATCGGCAAGATCATGAACGGCAACCAGAGGTAGGCGAGGGACACGATCGTGGCGGGAATGCCGAACCCAGGTCCCCTGAGCCCCAATGGTTCTAGCGCCCAATCCAAGACGCCGTTGTTGATGAAAATGGTTTGCAATGCGAAACCTTTGACCAGATAGCCCGCCCATAGCGGCATCGTTATCGCGATAATCAAAGCGAAGCGGACACGTCTCGTCCGTACGACCTTGGCGGCATAGAACGCGATGGGTAACGCGATGATCAGGTCGATGATCGTGACGGCGACCGCGATGCCCAACGTACGGAGCGCGACCGTTCGGTAGACCGGTTCAGTGACCAGGGTGTGAAAGTTGTTAAGCGTCGGCACCTTGATGAGTGCGCCGGTGAATGAATTGACACTCCAAAAAGCTGACACCAACAGGACCGTGAGCGAGCCGAGATAGAGCACGACAAGCCACAGCATCGGCGCTGCGAGCAACGCGGTCAGCCGCAATCGTGGGTGGCGATAGAAGAAGCCAGAGCGACCACTCGACGTGCGAGGCGCCGACGGGGTGGGAGTTGGGTCAAGCAACGCGGCGGTCACAGTCATCGCGCGTACGTCACCCTTCCACTGGCTCGTTTTTTGGCGTCAAGAAACTTTCAACGATGGAGTGCGGTGGAAGGCATAGGCCAACCACCACACTCCATCGGCTACGGAATCAACCCTTGATCTCCGTCCATGCTTGGGTCCACGCGGCGTAGTCCTTGCAGACATCGCCACGCCCGTCGACACATGCAGAGATCGGCGTGGTCCAGTACGCAAGGCTGTTTGCGTACGTCGCATCCAACGCGTGGTATTGATCGCAGAAGGTCTTGTCGACCGTCTTCTCGCACGCCAGCGTTTGCGCAGGTGCCTCGCCAAACCACTCAGCAACCTGAGCGTTCACCGACGGCGACACGATGTAGTCCATCCACTTGTACATGCAGTTCGGGTGCGCTGCCTTTGACGCGATCATCCACGTGTCAGACCACCCCGTAGCACCCTCAGAGGGCACGATCGATTCGATCTGCGCCTTCTTTTCGCCGTTCGCGAGATTGACGTTGATCTGCCATTGCGTGCCGAGCACACTTTCGGCGGCACTCAGCGACTTGACCGCACTCGTGTAGTCGGCCCAGTACTTGCCCACGATCGTGCGCTGGGTCTTGAGCAGATCAACCGCGGCCTGGAACTGAGTGGCATCAAGTTCGTAAGGATTGGTGATCTTCAAGTCGGGCTTCGTCTTCGACAAGTAGAGCGCTGCGTCAGCGATGTAGATCGGTGAGTCGTACGCCGTGACCCTGCCCTTGTATGGCGAATTTGCGTCGAACACCACACTCCATGACGTCGGCGGCGTCGTGACGACTGCCTTGTTCCACGCCAGGACGTTGGCTCCCCAACCGTGCGGGATGCCGTAGTTGACCCCGCGCACCGTGTTCCACGTGCGGTCCTTCAAGAAAGGCGAGATGGTCTTGTAGTTAGGCACGAGCGCGGTGTTGACGGGGGCGACGTCGCCGCCGTACACGAGGCGGAGCGACGCATCACCTGACGCGGAAACACCGTCGTACTGCCCGGTCTTCATCAACGTGACCATCTCGTCCGAGGTGTTGCCGATCTTGACGTTGACCTTGCAACCTGTCTGTTGTTCGAACGGATGGACCCAGTCGACACCCGGAGTTGCTCCGGCTTCGGCGTAGCCAGCCCACGCGACGATGTTCAGTTCACCCTCACCGGGGTCAACCGCCGTGGGTGCCGGCGATGCGCTCGGCGGTGCTGGCTGTTCGGAACTATTGCCACCCGGCGACGCGGTATTCGACGAACTACAACCGGCCGCCACGAGTGCGAGAACAGGTCCCGTCACTGCGACTCTGAGCAGACGCTTGGTGTGCATCTACTTCCTCCCTCGGTCTTGAATGGGCCGCGAACAAATGAGTCGCGGGAATTTCCTCTCGTGACGCTTCGCTCTCTTAGTGCACCCTGTACTCGTGTTCACTGCGCCACGTGAGTTTCACGTTGCGCGCCTTCATTGCCTTCACATCCATGGACGTTGTATCGCGGTTC
>JBBRLC010000368.1:0-2159 GCA_038231595.1 Candidatus Nanopelagicales bacterium
GACCTTGAGTCCGTCCGCAGTGAAGTCAAAGCCGCGAATTGCGGCACGTCCGGCGGTCGTACGAACTCGCATCGCAATCATTTCGCTGACCGTGGCCTATACGGTGAAGACGAAGAAGTCGTCGCACTACTTCCGTGGCCAGACCAGAGTTCTCACCACAGGTCGCAACGGGGTCCGGATCAAGGCGTACCGCATCAGCAAAGTTAACGGCCACGTCGTACGCCGCGTATTGATCGCCACACACGTCAAGAAGCAACCACGGACGAAGATCGTTCTCGTCGGAACGAAACTTCGACCCATCTCGCGAGTGTGGACTGGCGGATCTAACATCGGCCGCCCCGAGGTCGATGGCCTGAATTGGCATGCGTTGGCCATCTGCGAAAGCCAGGCGAATCCGCGGGCCGGCGGGCACCACGGCCCGTACTACGGCATGTACCAATTCCTTCGAGGTACATGGCACTCCGTGGGAGGGAAGGGTTACCCCTCGGACGCAAGCGCGGCCGAACAGACCTATCGGGCCAAATTGCTCTTCCTACGCTCGGGACGCGGTCCCTGGTCCACCTGCGGGCGCCGGCTCTGAGTGCGTTGAGTGACGGCTTGCTGGGACCGCGCGACATTAGAGAACTCGCGGACCGCCTGAACATTCGTCCGACGAAATCGCTCGGTCAGAACTTCGTCATCGATGCAAACACAGTCCGTC
Source organism: Candidatus Nanopelagicales bacterium (assembly GCA_038231595.1). Lineage (GTDB taxonomy): Bacteria > Actinomycetota > Actinomycetes > S36-B12 > JBBRLC01 > JBBRLC01. The sequence goes on from JBBRLC010000368.1 coordinate 701, forward strand.
GCATAGTCCGTTTAGCCGACATCGGGACAGCCGACGTCGTGCTCGAAGTCGGACCGGGGCTTGGATCGCTCACGCTTGGGCTTGCCGCCGCCGCGGCTAGAGTCATCGCCGTTGAAGTTGATCCGGTTCTTGCCAATGCCCTCCCCGACACGATTGCCGCACATCGCCCCGATCTGGCGCATCGCGTCGACGTGATCGAGGCGGACGCGCTTCAACTCGCGCGCATTGACGGCGTGCAGCCAACCGCCCTCGTTGCGAACCTGCCGTACAACATTGCCGTTCCGGTGCTGTTGCACGTGCTCGCGTCGTTTCCCACTGTCAGCAAAGCGTTGGTCATGGTGCAACGTGAAGTAGCTGACCGCCTCGCCGCTGAACCCGGCAACAAGGTCTACGGCGTCCCTAGCGTGAAGGCCCGTTGGTACGGCGATGTGCGCAGCGTCGGACGTGTGGGCCCAACCGTCTTTTGGCCAGCACCGCGAGTCGATTCGGGGTTGGTTTCAGTGACGCGTGGACCTGTGCGCAAAACATCGTCGTCCCGCGATGAGGTGTTTGCCGTTGTCGACGCTGCTTTCTCCCAACGCCGTAAGACCTTGCGAGCTGCGCTGTCTGGTTGGGCGGGTTCGCCTGCTCATGCTGAGGAGATCTTGAGAGCCGCCGGCGTCGCTAGCGGATTGCGGGGCGAAGCACTCACGGTTGACGAATTCATCCGTATCGCTGAGGTCGGTCCGCGAGTGGTCCACCCGAGTTCGGACGCGCACTAGGCTCTCAGTGTGGTGAGTTCGGGTCCTGCGTCGGTCACAGTTCGCGCACCGGCGAAGGTGAATCTTTCGTTGTCCGTCGGCCCGCGCCGCACCGACGGATTTCACGAATTGGTGACTGTCTTTCATGCAGTTTCTTTACTCGACACAGTCGTCGCGACCCAAGCACCCGCCGGACATGGCATCTCGATCACGGTCGAAGGTGACGAAATCGGCGCCGTACCGACCAACGAATCAAATCTCGTCTGGGCTGCCGCGCAACTTGTCGCCAAGGCGATCCGCAAGCCGGCCGACGTACATCTGCACGTGATCAAGAACATCCCCGTTGCCGGCGGCATGGCTGGCGGGAGTGCCGATGGAGCGGCCGCGTTGGTGGCGTGCGACTCGTTGTGGGGCGCGGGCTTGGGCCGGACGAAACTCGAAGCGCTCGCCGTACGTCTTGGCAGCGATGTCCCATTCGCTCTGCACGGTGGCACAGCGATCGGCCGGGGTCGCGGCGAGCAAGTTACACCGGCATTGGCACGAGGTGAATTCCATTGGGTATTCGCCTTCGCCGACTGGGGGCTCTCGACACCTGATGTGTACGCCGAATGCGATCGCCTCCGCGTTTCACGCGACGTACCGGCTCCCACGGTTGCCGATGAATTGATGGCAGCGCTGCGTTCCGGCCTCGCAACATCAGTCGGCGCGGGGTTGCACAA
>JBBRLC010000369.1:0-2156 GCA_038231595.1 Candidatus Nanopelagicales bacterium
CGCGGATGGAAGCGGTCATCCGCGCCGTACGCGAAGGCGTCCTCCAAATCGCCTAACCAACCCACCCCGTGAGCGAAATCCCCAGGCTGAACCGCGCCGACGTACGGCTGTTGGCTCTTCACGCGCAAGGTCTCGCGGGTCGGCCATACGCGCTGTCCCCGGCCCAGTCACCGCGGGCCCGTCTCAGCAGACGCATTGACGCAGTCAGCCAGACCCTCGAGCATCTGGGTGCTGTCCAGATCGACACGATCAGCGTCCTCGCTCGCAATCACGAATTGGTTCCGTACGCCCGACTAGGCGCAGTGGGAAGGGACGCAATCGAGGCGGGCTATTGGGGAATCGGTGCGAAAAGTCCCGGCGATCTCCACACCACCGAAGGAGCGCGCACATTCGAGTATTGGAGCCATGCAGCGTGCATCTTGCCCGTCGATCAATGGCCGCTGTTTGCCTTTCGCCGCAGGTCCTATCGCCGACGCGGGGTGCGTTGGCACGACGTACCAACGGCGACGCTTGACGGGATTCGACAGCGGCTTCGAGACGTTGGTCCCCTCACTACTCGCGAACTTGGTGGCGCGAAGCGCGGCGGCGAATGGTGGGACTGGTCGGAGAGCAAAATCGCGATCGAATGGCTGCTCGATGTCGGCGACGTGGTGTGCGTACGCCGAGTCGGCTTCCGCCGCGTGTACGACTTGGCGGAGCGCGCGATACCGGATGAACATCGAGTCGCCCCCAGCGCCAACAACTGGACTGACGATGACGGCGTACTTGGTCCTAGTGATCACGAGTGCCTTCGCGAACTGGTACGCCGATCGATTCGCTCGCTCGGGGTGGGAACCGTCGCCGACATTGTCGATGTCCATCGGCTGACGACTCATGCGGCGTCACGAAGCGAGGTCATGCTCGCGATCCGCGAACTTGCAGACGCTGGGTTGCTCGTCGGCGTCGAAGTCGACGAGTGGACCGGCTCGGTGTTCGCCGATCCCGATTTGCTCGAGAAGTGGGCCAATTCGACGTTGACGGGTCGATCTCGCACGACTTTGCTGAGTCCGTTCGATTCACTTGTCTGGCACCGCGGTCGTACGGCGCGAGTCTTCGGTTTCGATCACCGCCTTGAGGCGTACACGCCCGCGGCCAAGCGCGAACATGGCTACTTCGCCATGCCGGTCCTCCACGGCGGTCGCCTGGTGGCGCGCGTCGACCCGAAACGCGAAGGCTCGACTTTGGTAGCCAAACACATTGTGTACGAGGTGAATCAGCGAGGTCGAGTTCCGGAATCAGCCATCGCTGCAACGATGACCGCACTTCGCGAAGCCGCGACGTGGGTGGGCTGCGCCGATGTACACATCACCCACACCTCCCCACCAACCCCCGCAACCCCCGTATGAATGTCACATTGGTCCCACTAGACCGGACAATCTGCACATTCTTCTTTCGCGTTCAGTCGGTGGCGAGGCGGGACCACCACATGGTGTCGACGTGCTCACCGTTGTTGATGTAGTCCCCGCGAAACCGCCCCTCGAAGGTGAAGCCGCACTTCTCCGCGATCCGCCGCGATCCGGCGTTGTCGACCATGTGACCCAACGCGATGCGATGCAGACCCAACCCCTCAAAGCCCCATCGGTACGCCGCGGGAACCGCGAGTGACATGACCCCCTGACCTCGGTCACCGGGTCGAGTGGCGTACCCGATCTCGGCGACCTGGCGGATCAAGTCAGTGTGGATCAACGTAACTTCGCCGAGGCAGCGTCCAGTTGTCGCGTCTCGGATGCCCCACCCGAGGTCGAGCCCGGTCTCCCAACCAGTTAGTCGAAACTCTCGCAAACCCGTAACTGTTTCGCCGAGTGGTCCCTGAAACGCCGGTCTGCCCGCTTTGGTGTCATCGTCACCGCAAAACTCAATGAGTAACTCATCAAGATCGGCGTGAGCGACCGGCCAGGGACGCAGTTGGTAGGGCCCCGCTGCGATCTCGACGGGTTCAAATGACGTCACCGTTCACTCCTGAAGCTGGGCGACACCGGCCGCGACAACGGGGCGCTTCACGATGCCAGGTCTGCACGCAGCAGTCCGCCCATCCAACAGTCGACGCGCGTGCCGCGGTGAATCATGCCGAGGCGAACGTAGCCCTCGACCTGGAAACCGACGCGCTCCGCCACGTC
>JBBRLC010000370.1:0-2151 GCA_038231595.1 Candidatus Nanopelagicales bacterium
TCGCAACACCTGGTCGTGGGAGGACCCAACGGTCACCTCGCGACCGTCGATGACGTGGCGCGACGGCGAGGGCGGACAACCTGGGCGGATCATCGCCGCGCAGGAACATCTCGGTGAGATGACATTGGTTGGACAGCAGGGTGCCACTCCACTGTTTTGTGACAACGAGACAAACGCCTCGCGAGTTTTCGGGGTTGAGCCGGGCGCTGAAGGTTCGGGACCGGCGTACCCAAAAGATGCAATCAATGACTACGTGATTGGCGGTCATCGGGATGGGGGCCAGGCCGGTGATGCATTCGTCTGTCCCGATCGCATCGGCACCAAGGCGGCTCTGCATTACGTCGTGAATCTCGCGCCCGGCGAAAAGACCGAGATCCGAGTACGGCTCGCTGCCGTGCCACAAAGTGCCGATGAACCGGTCATCGTGGACCTGGCTGACGAGTTTGGGTCAATCATCGATGTGCGTCAACGCGAGGCAGACGAGTTTTTCGAAAGCCTCGCGGCCGAGTCGATGACCGATGACGAGAAATTGGTTGTACGCCAAGCGATCGCCGGTCTCATGTGGGGGAAACAATTCTTCCACTACGACGTCGAACGCTGGCTCAACGGCGATCCCACCGGACCCACGCCGAGCGAGCGACGCAAAACTGGTCGCAATCACACCTGGATCCACCTGAACAACCACGACGTCATCTCGATGCCCGACCCGTGGGAGTACCCGTGGTACGCCGCGTGGGACCTCGCCTTCCACTGCATTCCGCTCGCTCAAGTGGATCCCGAATTTGCGAAGTCTCAACTCGTCTTGCTGTTACGCGAGTGGTACATGCACCCCAACGGCGCAATACCGGCATACGAATGGAACTTCAGCGACGTCAATCCACCCGTACACGCCCTTGCCGCGCTGCGCGTCTTCAATATCGACGGCGCCCAGGACTACAACTTCCTCAGTCGGGTCTTCAGCAAACTGCTGATCAACTTCACCTGGTGGGTCAATCGTCAGGACAGCGAAGGAAACAATGTCTTTGAGGGTGGATTCCTCGGGCTCGACAACATTGGCCCCATCGATCGATCCGGCGGACTCCCTGAAGGCACGGTCCTCGAGCAGAGCGACGGTACGGCGTGGATGGCGATGTATTGCCTGGGAATGCTGCAGATTTCCCTCATCCTCGCCGAACACGACCCCATCTATCAGGACGTCGCGACCAAGTTCTTCGAGCATTTCGCCTACATCGCCGATGCCATCGACAAGCAGGGGCTCTGGAACGAGGAGGACGGGTTCTACTACGACGTCCTTCGCTTCAACGACGGTCGCACCGAACCAATGCGGGTCCGTTCCATGGTCGGCCTGCTCCCCTTGTCTGCCGCTGCCACGCTCGGCCAAGCAACGTTGGAACGACTGCCCGAATTCGCCGGGCGCTTTCGCTGGTTCTTGAAGAACAAACCTCAATACGAGCGAGTCATCGGCGCGACTCACATTCGCGACGGCGACGAAGGCCGCCTCTTCTCGATCGTTCACCCCGAACGACTCGTGAGCATCCTTGCCACCATGCTCGACGAGAACGAGTTCCTCAGCCCGTACGGTCTGCGCTCCCTGTCCAAGCACCACCAGGGCAATCCGTACACCGTCAGCCTGGGCGGCGTTGACTTCACGGTGGGTTATGAACCAGCCGAGTCGACGACAAATCTCTTTGGCGGAAATTCCAATTGGCGCGGACCGCTGTGGTTCCCGGTCAACTACATGGTGATCGAAGGGCTACGCCGCTACGCGCGATACCTCGGCGACGACCTTCTCGTCGAGTATCCGACCGGGTCCGGGGAGTTGCTCACAATCACGGCCATAGCCGACGATCTGTGCTGGCGGCTGATCAGAATCTTCCTCAGAAACGACCAAGGTCAGCGCCCCGTGTTTGGCGACGTCGAGCTGTTCCAGGATGATCCGCAGTGGCGTGACTGCGTGCCGTTCTATGAGTACTTCCACGGCGACGATGCGCGTGGCCTCGGCGCTGGCCACCAGACTGGTTGGACAGCGCTGGTCGCGGACCTCATCGTGCAGATGCGCCAACCCGACGTTGGCGGGCGGTGGCGCTACCGGTAGGTACGACCGCACCCGGCTCTGAGAACTTCACCAGATTCGGCATGCGACGATGGCCA
>JBBRLC010000371.1:0-2137 GCA_038231595.1 Candidatus Nanopelagicales bacterium
AGCTCCGTGGGCCGCTGGTCGTATTGGACATTGGAACGGTTCGCATGGATGCACCAACCTGTTGACTAGTCCCGCGAAGTGGTTCTACCAACACTCGATCCCCGGCGACCCGGTGATCACAGTTGGAACGCGTCGCAAGATGGAGCCGTGGAATGGACTCGGTGGCCCATGGAACGTGTCGTGGGCGCAATGGCGAGCCAATTCCTACCCGAGCGTCTGATCGGACAGCCGAGAAAAGTTAGCTCGGCGGGCTAAGGCGTGGGGGTTGCGATCACCAACGGCAATCCGTCCGGCCCGGCCACCGGTGGCGGCGTCGGACTCGGCGGCACCGGTGGGGTCGGTTCGCTCAGAATGGGCGGCGTGACCGGGGGACACGTCGGAGCGGGTGCTCCCGGCGTTGGGGTCGGTGTTATCAGCCCGGCGCACGTCGCCACTTCCGCGTCGTAAACAGATTGCGCAGCAGCGCGGCGAGCGAGGAAGTCGGTCTGAATCGCCAACGCCGTTGTGTAGTCAGCTAACGCGCGAGCATATTCATCTCGGTCAGCGGTGATCTTGTCCCATGCGTTCGCCACGGTCCGTACCGCTGCTGCGTACGCCACGTAGGACGGGGCCGTCGAGTCATACAAACCTTGCGATGACCAAAACTCGAGTACGGCCTGATCCCAGGCTTGTTGGGTCGCGACGAGTTGCCCTTGCGCGCCTTCGATCGCGGCGGCGCCCGCAACTTGCGCCGACGCAGCATCAAACGGTGGCGCAAGTTGACCGGTGAAAGCCCAGCCGCATCCCGGTCCGACCTGATCCTGGGTGGAGATGGGGACGGTGGTCGACGTGGGTTCCGGTCCAGGTGGAGTTGGTGCTAACGGGGAAAGGACCAGCGTCGGCAGCGCCACGGGCCACACGGGCGGCGCTGGCTGGACCGGAATAGAGATGGATGGAAGCGGAGTCGAGGTGTGATCGAGTGGAACTGGGAAAACACCTGGGGGCGGAGTCGGCGTTCCCAGGGACGTCACTTGCACAGGTTGGGGAACTTGCCAGCCCAGGAACGAGTTTTGATCGCCGTACGGCGACCGCACTGAGTCGGTGATCACCGGATGAAGATTCGCGCACACCGGCGTCAGGCCGGTGAGAAGGCCGGGGTCAAAATCGAAGACGAGGGCGGGGAGCGAATTCGGGCCACCCGCGACACTGACGGAGGCGACTACGTCCCCGCGACGCCACAGCAAGGTCGAGACGCGACCCGGTGAGCCTGCCGGTTGCGCCCATCCCGCGATGGCTGCGACTCCGAGGTTTGGCGCCGGCGCCGCTCCCACGTTGGCGCCGCCTTGCGCACAATCGCGCACACGGCTCAACAGTGCCCGCATGGCAGGCATGCCCTGACCTGCGCCATACGCACGTACGGCAACCGTGACCGCGTGCCCGTCAACAACGAAGACTCGCTGCCCGGCGATTGCTGGCCCCGCGCTTGCCGTGTTTGCCGAGCAGGCTTGGTCGAAGGCCGTACTAGCCGCCCAACTGACGCTGCCGGTCGCATGCCACCGTGGTGTCGGGTTGTGGATCAAAGACGCTGCGATGAAACGCGCGGCGGGGGTTTGAGTGAGCGATACCGACCGGATCGGTACCGCGGCAGGGGGGATAACCGCTGCGGATTGTTCTTGGTGGGGGAGCAAGGAGATCCCGAGGGCTTTCAGACCGCCCAGAGCGAAGACATCGAGTGCAACGACCAGGACGAGGACCGCGAGGACGGCTCGGCTGGTCGTTCTCCCGCGTCTACTCCCGCGCGCGGCTCCGAACATGCCCCAAGTCTCACCCACACCTACCCATGAATGTCACATTGGTCCCACTAGATCGGACTATCTGCACATTCTTCGGTCGTTCATTCATCCATTTGGGAGCTTGGGTGGGGCGGGTGCAGGGTTTACGCCCTGCTTCGGGTGAAGATAGGGGGTGCTCGCAGAACTCGTCCCCAACGCCGCAACGTCCGACGGTCATCGGTCGCGGTCTCGGGTGTCGACCGTGAGTCGCGGCTGGGCGAGTTTCATCGTCGCGTCTGTCGCTGCGGGCTTGGTCGTAGCGGGTCTGACCGCCCCGGCGATCGGCGGGACGGGCATCGGCGTACGCGAGGCGACGACGTGGTTTC
>JBBRLC010000372.1:0-2129 GCA_038231595.1 Candidatus Nanopelagicales bacterium
CAACCGCTGGAGCGGCGTTCTGCTGGTCTATGATAAGTGCTGGTGGAACAACCGTTTGAAGTGTTACACGGATGCGAAATTGCACATCATTGATAGCGTCGAGATCATCGACAACGAATTGATCTCCTGGATCGAGCCTGACGTCGACATGACCACAACGTCGACGTACACCGACCTGGGCGATGGGCGCACACGCGTCGTCATTCACCAGACCAACGCGCCCGCGATGTACCGCAGCGCCGATGCAGTCGCCGGCTTCCAGAGCAGCCTCGACCGCTTCGCCGCCCACCTCGCCACCCTGGTCGCCTAGCCTGTCCGCGATGCTACCCAGGTACTACCGCGGGTAGCATCGCGCTATGAAGTTGAGCGTGAGCCTGCCGGACGAAGACGTTGAGTTCCTGGACGGATACGCAAAAGCCGAGGGCATCGAATCCCGATCCGCCGCGCTGCAGCAAGCAATCAGGCTCCTGCGCACTGCCGAAATGGGAGGTATGTACATCGAGGCTTGGCAAGAGTGGCACGCGGAGAATCACAGCAAAGCGTGGGACAGCGCGACAGGGGACGGGCTCTCGGCTCAATGAGGCGTGGCGAAATCTGGCTCGCGGATTTGGAACCTGTTCGTGGTTCCGAGTCCCACAAGCGCAGGCCCGTACTCATTGTGAGCAACGACGCCGCGAATTCGATGGCAGCGCGACACGGAACCGGCGTGGTCACAGTTGTCCCTCTCACCACAAACGTCACTCGCGTCCACCCGTTTCAGGTACGCCTCGAGGCAACACAAACTGGCCTCGCGAGTGATTCAAAGGCGCAAGCGGAACAAGTGCGTTCGATTGATGCCACTCGGTTGGACGGCCGTGTGGGGGTGGTGCGCGGCGATTCGATGCGTCAGGTAGATGATGCACTTCGACTGCATCTGCATTTGTAATTGATCGACTGACGCGCTGAGCCGGTATTCGTTGTTGTCCGGACTAGTCGGTGTTGTCGTCGCCTAACGACTAGTTGCGGCGTTCGTTGACGACCTTCTTGACCAAGAGGAACGGCAAGATAAACACGGCGATTGCGGTGACGAGCCAGATGATGAGGCTGGCCAGGATCCAGGTGGAGAATCCGCTGACCGTGATTCCTGACAGCGCGATGTTCGTGATGAACAAGGCCACAAAGGTCGAGAGCAATCCGATGCCACCCGTGAAGGCCGGTGCGTTCTTCTCTGCCATGTTGGAGATCAGTGGCGAGAGGATCGCTTGGATGATCGCGAAGATGATGGCAACGGAGAAGTACGACCTCGTGTCGACAGTCATGCCCTCCAAGAAGAGGTTTGCAACGATGATGCCGATGAGCGCCGCTAGGAAGTAGATCGCCATCCTGATCAAGAATCGAATCATGGCCGAACGCTAGCGGACCCTGACTCGCTCCCACCGGTGAACGGAGCCACAAAACTCGCCCGTTTCACCGGTGAACCCGTCGAGTTCAACTCGCCCGTTTCACCGGTGAACGGGGAGATAGTCAAGTTGATGGTCCTGAGCGCTCGGGACCGCTGATTCACGCGCCGATAGCCCCCGAGTGACCACGCTGCGACGAGCAACGTCGGGCGATCCCGCGCGGCACGACTCGGCGTCGGTCGAGCGCGCCCCGACGGTGCACCGCCGTCTCTATCTACCGGTCGCGGCAAAGTTCACCATCTCGATTGCTTTCGCGGTGTTGTGGGTCGCAATCTCGGCCTGGATCTCATTGCCTTGGGTACGGGAACTCAGCGCGGCCGTCGGATTGTTCATGGCGCTGGTCATCGTCGGGCTGGTGGCGTACCTGCCTGGCTTCATTGTCGCCTTTATGACGATGTCCTTGGTCCTCGATCGACAACCGCCTTTGCAGGTGGCGAACCCGACAACTGGTGTGAGCGTCATCATCGCGGCACGTAATGAAGAAGCCGGGATCGGCGACACGATTCGCTACGTCGCGAACGGTGATTACGCCGGGCCGGTGACCATCTATCTCGCGGACAACGGATCGACAGATCGAACGTGCGAAGCGGCCCGAGAAGTCGCTGCGGAACTCAAGATCGAACTTTGCGTCGTGCACGAAACAACCCCAGGGAAGTCACACGCGCTCAACACTGCATTGGCGCAAATCAC
>JBBRLC010000373.1:0-2126 GCA_038231595.1 Candidatus Nanopelagicales bacterium
CGTTGAATATCGCAGTCCCGACACTCACGGCACTTGCACCCGCGAGAACGAACTCCAACGCGTCTATGCCAGTACGAATCCCGCCCATCCCCAAGATTGGAACCTCGGGAAACGCTGCATGGACTTGATAGACGGCACGAACTGCGATCGGCCGAATTGCCGGACCGGACAGACCACCAGTTACGCCCGCCAACGCCGGCCGCATGGTGTCAGGATTGATGACCATCCCTAGCAACGTGTTGATCATCGATAGGCCATCTGCGCCCGCGTCAATGCACGCCTTAGCAATGGACACGATGTCGGTGACGTCAGGACTCAACTTCGCGAAGATTGGTATCCCGGGCGCGCTGTTACGCGTCACGGCCGCGATCACGGATGAGGCGGCGTACGGATCGCAGGCAAAAACCAGGCCGCGGTCTTCAACATTTGGACACGAGATATTTACTTCGATGGCGGTGAGATCCGGGACGTGGCGCAGGCGCTGGGCGAGCCGGGTGTACTCGTCAACCGAGCCACCCGCGATGGATACGACCGCGCGCGCACCCCGCTCACGCAACCAGGCGAGATCTTTGTCGAGGAACGTATCAATGCCAGGGCCTTGTAGGCCGATGGAGTTGAGCATTCCCGCGGGTGTTTCAGCCATCCGCGGCGTTGCCCGACCCGACCGAGCGTTGACCATGATGCTTTTGGTGACGATGGCGCCGAGGCTCGAGACGTCGAAAAACTGATCGAGTTCTCGTCCACTCGCCGCGCACCCCGAGGCAGTAAGAACGGGGTTTGGTAGGGCCGACGACGCCAACGACGTACGCATGTCGACCTCGGGCAAGTCGCGAACTTCCTTGGGCAACGGTCCGTGCCCGATCACCGCCCGCGTCATCAGTGTCCACTCATAACCGGCGCACCAACGCAATCCGCCGGGATCGTCCCGACGTCGTCCCATCGCACCCGGTCACCGCGAAACACCGGACCCTCGACGCACGACCTGACCATCCGGGTTACACCGGAATCGTCAATGACCGGAAGCACGCACGTCATGCACACTCCCACCCCACACGCCATAGATTCTTCGACGGCGCACTGACTGTGCGCGCCGTGTTCTTCGGCTTGTTTGGTCACCGCAGCGAGCATTCCCATCGGCCCACACGCGTAGACCACATCAGCTTCGACGCGCTTCAGCACTGCGGGCAGAATGTCGGTGACGCGGCCGCGTTCGCCGACCGATCCATCCTCGGTCGCGATCGTGAGGGTCGCTGCCATCCGCTTCGCATCCAAGACGCCGAAGAGTTTGTCCTCCGTCGAAGCTCCAAGCACCACGTCCACGCGGCAGCCACGTGCGCGCAACGCGTCAGCCAACATGAACATTGGAGCTGAGCCGTATCCACCCGCGACGAGAACGCACGACACCTGCTCGCGTGGCAAAGAGAACGGTCGACCTAACGGACCGACGATGTCGATGACGTCATGGCGATGTCGGTCTGCCAGCCAGGCGGTGCCCTTGCCTAGCACCGCGAAGACCACGTCGAGGGTGCCGCCGTAGACCCCACGCGACTGCACGCGATGGACGGAAAAAGCACGGCGCAACAACATGCCGGTGTTGTCCCCGCCGACGGACAAAGCCACGAAATGGCCAGGTCTGGTGAGCTCAGGCAAACCCGGAGCAGTCAACGTGAGCACGTGATAAGACCCGGCCCGTCGCAGCGACAATACTTCGCCGCGGATCTGAACCGGCATCAACGACCACTCTCCCTCGTCGAGGGGATTTCGCCCCTGCGTAGTGCTTCCAGATCCTTCGCGTATTCCTGAAGCGACCGTACGCCGACCTCACCCGCGAGCAGCGCCTCGATGCCTTGTACTGCTGCGGCAAGGCCCTGGACGGTTGTGATGCAGGCAACCCCTTTTGCGACGGCCGCGGTGCGGATTTCGTACCCATCCAACCGCGATCCCACCCCGAACGGGGTGTTGACGATCAAGTCGATGTCACCGTTCATGATCGCTTCGATCGTTGTCGGTTCGCCCTGCGGTCCGATCCCCTCGTAGTGCTTCCGAATCACTGAGGCCTTCACGCCATTGCGACGCAGTACTTCTGCAGTTCCTGCCGTGGCCATGATGTCGAATCCCAAATCGGC
>JBBRLC010000374.1:0-2125 GCA_038231595.1 Candidatus Nanopelagicales bacterium
CAGTCCACGACGTACGCATCCACACAACTCCCGCTATGAGCAGGATCGGCAGACAGATGAGCAAGACGATGTTGTCGTGGGCTGCGGCGGCGAAATCACCACGCGTCAAGGCATGAATCATCCGAAGGCCACCGCATGCGGGACAGTCGAATCCGGTGATTGCCTTGGTGGGGCACCGCGGCATCAACGACCCAGGCTCAATGGGATCGTGCGCGGCTAGGTAGACCACTGCGACACCAGCCACCGAGGCGACCGCCACTGGAACCCGCATTCGGAGAAGGCGCGAGCGGGGACCGAGTCGAGGGTTTACGTCGATCGACGTCGTCACGCCCTCACGCTACCTCGTGCGGTTCCCTCCACATGGTCGTGATGACGGGACCAGCCGTGCCCACCCGAAAACTGCCTAAGGGTTTGAAGCCAAGCCGTCGGTATCGTTCGAGATTTATCGAGTTTGAGGATTCGAGGTAAGCGGGGGCGCCCTGGGCGTCGAAACTCCGCAAGTTTTCGGCGAGCAGTGCGACACCAAGTCCTCGCCCCCTCGCGGCCGGGTTGGTCCCTAAGAGACTGAGGTAGTAGTGCTCCTGGTCGTGAGGATGCGCATCCTCGAATTGCTGAAAGAGATCCATTACTTCCGACGTACGCGGTCCCAGCAGGGTTCTCATAAATGGTTCGAATCGCTCATCTTCTTCAGCGCTGAATTCAGTGCCACCCGGCGGAATCCACAACGCCGCTGCCTGCGCATCCGGTATCGCCATCATCCAGTCGTACCGCATCGCCGACGTCACACTAAAAGTCCAGATTTGCCGCAACTGATCCAGGCGTTTGCGATCGTCGTCAAAAATGTGGGACCACACGGGATCGCTCATGAAGGCCAGCGCGAGAGTCTCCACAACAGCGGGTATCTGTTCGACAGTGATCGGTGCCGCCAGCACGGTCAGCCCATGGTCAGTCATGTCGAACCTCCACACTTCGGTCGGTTGGGCTCATCATCAAACGACAGCGGCAACGCACGGCGCCCTCGAACGATCTCGCCGATGTCCAACAGTTCACACCGGCCACGATGCCGAACCTAGTCATGAAGGACCCGACCCGTAAGGGTTGTGGGAGGGGGTCGGCTTTCGGGCGATCGAGTTAATAGATGAAGTGATCGCGTGAATCAATAGGTTTGTCCGGCGCGAGTTCGTCGGCATACTCCGGACACGCCGCGATGGCGTACCGCTAAATCAAACCGAACGGTCACTGCGATTCGGATGCGACGAGTACGTCAGTGGGTTCGACGCCGTCGATCGCTGGCTTGAAGTCCTCGCGCGCAAGCGGTTGAAACGAGATCGAGTGGCTGCCGCCTCCGCGACGCTACCCCGCGCATGGAACCGCGTGGACTTGTTAGACGGTGGCCGTGCGCTCAGGGGCGGCGTCGGGGTCGCGATCCCAGAACTGCCTCGCGGCGTACCCGCCACGGCGGAGAAAGTGTTCGGTCAGCGTGATTCGTTCAGGTTGCAGGCGAAGCAACAAGCCGGGCGGGACCGTGTCGATTGGGCGACCGACCTCCCAGTTCGAGGCAGGGTACTTAAAGATCGTCATGCCGAACTCCCAGTCCGGCGTACCTGGTTCGAGAAGTTCGCCGCGGCCAAAGAGTTGTACGCCGAAAGCGCTCGCCCAACCAGCCATCGGATTCGCAACCGCGAACGACATCCGCGGATCCCGACCGAGTGCCTTGACCTTCGGGCTGTTGGGCTGCGGGTAGATGTAGACATCTAAACCGTGCGCATAGAACTCAACCGGACTGCAGATCGGTCCATTCGCGCCCGTGGTCGCCATGTAGCCGATGTTGGTGAGCGTGAGGACTCTCTCTATCCGCTCTTCAAGGGCTTCGCGCGGAAGTGGCTCCGTGGGTCGATTAGTTGGTTCCAACCAGGAATGTGGCGCAGTCATGGGATTCCTCCATCTCGTGCAAACTGTCAGTGCGGCGCCGTAGGGTCCGTCGCCATGACGGGGTCGAATGTAATGAAGTATCGAATTGGGATTGACGTCGGCGATCGATCAGTGGGTTTTGCGGCGATTGCATCCGACTCTTCGGGGATGCCCAGCAAAATCCTGGCAGCGGTGAGTCACATTCACGACGGGG
>JBBRLC010000375.1:0-2096 GCA_038231595.1 Candidatus Nanopelagicales bacterium
CCATGGCTTTGCTGACGACCAAGCCCAGGTCATCGACGCCTTCAGGGCCGGTGCCACCGCGGGCAAGTTGGCCGATGCGGTGTCCGATCGAATGATCGACACGCTGACCTTGGCCGGGACCCCGGCGGAAGTAGCGAATCGCCTGAGCGCCTATGAGGGCCTGGTCGACACGGTCAAACTCAGTCCGCCAACCCATGGCCTCGAGCCCGCCGAGATCCGTGCCTCCCAAGACCAATTGATCGCCCTGATTGCCGACTTGACCCACTCGAAATAGGAACCAGGAGCCCAGCGAAAATGCTCGCGTTGCAAGATATTCGAATCATCGCCGTCGAGCAGTACGGCGCTGGACCGTGGGGATCGGTACACCTGGCCGACTTGGGCGCCGAAGTCATCAAGATTGAGGACCCCTCAGTGGGGGGAGACGTCGGGCGTTACGTACCGCCGTACGCCGAAGGCGAAGACTCCTTGTTCTTCGAGGTGTTCAACCGCAACAAGCGCAGTTTGTCCCTCGACCTCAATACCGCCGAGGGACGCGCGGTCTTCGAAGACTTAGTCCGCAACGCCGACGCCGTCTACTCCAATCTGCGTGGTGACGTCCCGGCGAAAATCAAGATCACTTACGACGACCTCAAGCACATCAATCCGAAGATTGTTTGCTGTTCACTATCCGGCTTCGGCATGACCGGTCCGCGAATCAAGGAACCCGGCTACGACTACATCTTGCAAGGACTTGCCGGCTGGATGGATGTCACCGGTGAGCCCGACGGGCCGCCGACGAAGAGCGGCTTGTCGATGGTCGACTACTCCGGCGGCTTCATCGCGGCGATCTCGCTGCTCGCCGGCATTCATGCCGCGCGTCGGGACGGCGTCGGCATGGACTGCGACGTCTCGCTCTACGACACCGCGGTCGCGATGCTCAACTATCCGGGCATCTGGGCGCTGAGTACCGACTTCCAACCCCAACGCACGCGACACTCGGCGCATCCCTCACTCGTACCGTTCCAGGCGTTCCAAACCCAAGACTCGTGGATCGTCGTCGGCTGCGCGAAGGAAAAGTTCTGGGCTCGGTTGGCGCCTGTCGTGGGGCATCCCGAATGGGCGACCGAAGAGAAATTCGCCAGCTTCTCGGCTCGTGAACGCAACAAGGATGAGTTACTCGCGGAACTCGAAGCGATCTTCCTCACCCGTTCGTCGCAACACTGGCTCGACGAGTTGTACCCGGCTGGAATTCCCTGCGGCCCGATCAACTCGGTGCGCGACGCGTTCGTCGAAGAGCACACGCTGGCGCGCGAGCTCATTGTCGAAACGCAACATCCGAGGTGGGGGACTGTTCGCCAGCCGCGTACGGCCGTCGCCGTCGGCAGCGAGAAGATCCAGAATCGTCGAGCGCCGCAACGAAACGAAGACTTCGAGCACGTTCTCACCGAGTTGTTGGGATACGACGGCTCACACATCCAGTCGCTGGTCGACTCCGGTGCCTTTGGCGATGCGGCGACGGTTCCGCACATCCCCGACCACCTGCGCGGTGCATCCCTCGAGACAGCGGAACACCTCGCGTCAGTAGAACCGGCGTGACCATCGCGGGAGACCTTGCGAATTGGGCGATCTCGCTGAAGTCCGGCGAGATCCCGGCTGAAGTTACCCATGCCGCCCAACGCCATCTCCTCGACGGTGTGGGGAACGCGATCGCGGCGTTGCGAACCGGGGTTGTCTCTCCAGCGCTCGACGTCGCTGATTCGTTGGGAGGGCCGCCGGAAGCGACCCGACTCGGCGTCGCCCAACGAATTGGGGCGCCGGCCGCGGCGATGGCGAACGCAACCTTGGTGCACGGCCTCGATTTCGACGACACGCATGCCGGTGGCCTCGTCCACGCAACGGCCGTCGTACTCCCCGCCGCGTTCGCGGTGGGAGAACAGGTCTCGGCCTCGGGACCTGACGTGCTTGCCGCGGCCGTCGTCGGCTACGAGACGGTATGCCGTATCGCGGCCGCAAGTCCCCATGGCTTTCATGCCCGCGGCCTCCACGCGACCGCCATCGCCGGTGTTTTCTCCAGTGCCGTCGTGACGGCACGCCTTCTGAAGACTGACCACAACACG
>JBBRLC010000376.1:0-2093 GCA_038231595.1 Candidatus Nanopelagicales bacterium
CGATCTGCAATCACTCGCAGCGGGTTGATCGTGCCCAGGATGTTTGATTGATGTACGGCGGCAACGACCTTCGTACGTTCGGTGATGAGGCTGTCAATGTTGCTGAGATCAAGCCGGCCGTCGTCGGTAAGTCCGAACCATCGCAACGTGGCACCAGTCTTGGCACACAACTCCTGCCAAGGAACCAAATTTGCGTGGTGTTCCATCTCAGTGACCACGACCTCGTCGCCGGGGCCAAGCACGAATCGCCGTTGAGCGTCAGTCGGTGCAACGCCCTGAGCGGCTTTGGTGCTGACGTTCGAGAACGCATAGGCAACGAGGTTGATCGATTCGGTGGCGTTCTTGGTAAAGACGAGTTCGGCGCCTTGCGCTCCCACGAATCGCGCGATGCGGTCGCGCGCAGATTCATAGAGATCGGTGGCTTCCTCCGCCAATTGATGCGCTCCTCGATGTACGGCGGCGTTGTGCTGCTCGTAGAAATCGCGTTCAGCATCGAGTACCTGCCGCGGCTTCTGCGACGTAGCTCCGCTATCGAGGTATACCAAGGGGCGTCCATAACGGACCGTCCGCGACAGAATCGGGAAGTCCGCCTTGAGCGTGGCGACATCGAGCGCCGGGGTCGTGATTGTCACGCCGACGCGCTCGCCTTCACAAACTTTTCGTAGCCCTGCGCCTCGAGTTTGTCAGCAAGTTCGGGGCCACCTTCGGCGACGATCCGCCCGTCGACGAAGACGTGCACAAAGTCCGGGCGGATGTAACGCAGGATTCGGGTGTAGTGCGTGATCAGCAGGGTCCCGGACAGACCTGACGCGTGGACGCGGTTGACGCCCTCCGCGACCACCTTGAGCGCATCGACGTCGAGGCCTGAATCAGTCTCATCGAGGATGGCGATCTGCGGTTTGAGCAATTCCAATTGGAGGATCTCGTGCCGCTTCTTTTCTCCACCGGAAAAACCCTCGTTGACGTTGCGTTCGGCAAAGGATGGATCCATGTTCAACGCTGCCATCGCGTCTTTGAGTTCCTTGATCCACAGTCGCAATTTGGGTGCCTCGCCCCGGATTGCAGTTACGGCAGTTCGAAGGAAGTTCGACACCGATACGCCGGGAACCTCAACTGGGTACTGCATGGCGAGGAACAGGCCTGCGCGTGCGCGTTCATCCACGCTCATCGCGAGGACGTCCGTGCCGTCCAACGTCACCGTGCCCGAGGTCACCGTGTACTTGGGGTGTCCCGCAAGCGAGTACGCCAATGTCGATTTGCCCGAGCCATTGGGGCCCATGATGGCGTGGGTTTCGCCCTGCCGAATGGTCAGATTGACGCCGCGCAGGATCTCGCCGGGGCCGTTCTCGGTCTCGACCGACACGTGCAGATCGCGAATTTCCAACGTGGCCATCTGTGTGGTGCTCCTCATGTTGTGTGCTCGTTGTGTGCTCGTTTTGTGCTCGTTGAGTGACACTGATGTCTTAGCTAAAGGCGACCCGAATGATCGCGTCGTCTCCGGTCCCGATCACTTGAACCGGGTGGGTCTTGATGGACTTCGTCGCCGGCGGCCCGGATGGATGGCCGGTGCGCAGATCGAATCTCGACCCATGCAACCAGCACTCCAACGTGCACCCGTCAATTTCACCTTCGGCCAATGACACTTCTGCGTGAGTGCACGTGTCGTCGACGGCGAACAGTTCGCCTTCGGTATGGACCAACGCGATGGGTTCGCCATCAATTTCGATCCGTTTGGCCGTACCTTCGGGCAAGTCAACGAGTCGAAGGACATCCACGAAGTCGCTCATGCGCTCAGCCGGTGATTCACCTCGGTGCCCGATTCGGCGGCGATACCCAATTCAGCGTCCACTTCACGAGCGATGAGTTCCGCTATCTCGGGGATCGATATCCGAGAGAGCAGGTCGGCGAAGAATCCACGCACGACGAGCGTTCGCGCTTCGTTCTTCGGGATACCGCGTGACTGCAGGTAAAAGAGTTGTTCGTCGTCGAAGCGCCCCGTGGCACTCGCGTGCCCTGCACCCACCACCTGCCCGGTCTCGATTTCCAGGTTTGGCACCGAATCAGCGCGTGCACCCTCGGTGAGCAGCAGATTA
>JBBRLC010000377.1:0-2074 GCA_038231595.1 Candidatus Nanopelagicales bacterium
ATTGACCGTGAGGTCGGCCAAAACGTCCTCGGGGAGCCCGCTTCCGTTCTTGGTTACCGATTCCACCAGACGCAGGTCTCGCTCAGTGGGAGTTACTGCTAGCGATTGGGTCCGATAGATCAGGTTGGTCGTGTCCGATGTTTCGCTGAACACACTTCGTGTCGCACCGTCCCAATTCCATGTCCCGTTGATCTCGACAACATGGGCGGGGTAGGGCAACGGCAGGTAGCGGCTAGACAACGGACCGATTCGAACGGTGTAACGGCGAGTCGGGTAGTTCGCGTCGGTGAGTTCGGTCAACGCGGGCAACCCACCGGTCACCGTTCTCGCGTTGTCAGCAGTGAATTGCCGTGGGCTCCACGTGGTGCCGTCAAAGTTCTCCAAGGCGATCATGCGCAGATATGTCGGACCGCGATCCTCACTTTGGTACGTGAGCAGAACCCGGTTGTCGGCGTCGGTGAGGTCTCGACGCACGCTCGCGAGGGCAGCAATCGTCACCGGGTCGCTGGCCAACGTGGTACGGCCGCCGCTTCCTCCCGAGTTAGGCCCATTGCCTCCACCGAAAGCGAGTACCGGCAGCGATAAGGTCGGAGTAAGCGCGGGAATAATCAGGGCCGCAACGAGTGCGGCGACTCCCAGTCGCGCTCCCGTCGATCCGAGCCCCGGCGTACGCGGTGAATCCTCCGCCCACGTTGCGCGCTTGTTCAGCACACGACCCCAGTGCAGCAACTCACCTTGTTCGTGACTAACGAGCAGCACGATCACACCAAGCAAAGCCACCGCGAACGTCCACCACGGAGCGCCGGACTTCAACGTGAACACCGGGACGAGATACATCCCCATCAGCGCGGCGCCCGCTAGCGCTGGGTTGCCTAGGCGTTGCAGTGCGCGGATGAAAACCAACGCAGTTCCGAGGGCGAGCGCGGTCAGCGCCGTGATCGCATCGGTCACCGGTACCGGAGCGGTGTACGCATTGATCACATGGCCGCCCTCAGAGAGCAGGTCCCGAAGGGCGGAGAGCGCGGCCGGAGTAGGGATGAATGACAGCGGGGCGCTTTGCGGGACGTACACGTGGATCAAGAAGGCCAACGCGGCCGCGAACTCCAGTAGCGGGGTAAGGGCAATGGGGAATCTCGCCCAACGCGCGGTCTCGCCCACCAAGGTCACGACCACGATGAGTGCGGCGGCGGTCGAGAACCACGTGGTGGTCGTAAACAGCGGTGCAAGTGCTAACGCACCCAAGCCAGTCGCAATCGATGCAGCGACACCTGCTCGACGCTCCACCCGTCGCGGGAGACTCGTCGTCACGACACGACCTCAGTTGATTTGCTCGGCGGGACGAGTCGCCGCCCAGCGGCGAGGCCAGGTTGCGCGAGCGAACGCCAGACGTGCGACACGTCGTCGCCCTTCGAGGCGAGGGTCGCGCGCCAACCTGACGCACCCAGGAGCGCCGCGGTGTCATGAGCGGTCCGCGGGTTGAAGGCAGAGTCCTTGAGTTGATGCCACGAAGCTGTGTTCGCGACGATCGCGAGTCCAGTCGAGGTACCCGTCCGAAGGGCCGCAAACTCTTGGGCGGCGGGCAATGTGAGTTCGCCGAGCAAGGCGATCAGCAATCCGCTACCCACTTGTCGTCGCCGGGTGGGCGACGTGATGGTCAACGTAGGACCGTCCTGCGTGTCGAGCACGGCGAGCGCGTCGAGCAGCAACTCCTCGCCTTCACTGGAGGCAACCTCGGCTTGGCGACCGATCAAGTTGGACCCGTTGTGGTCGACAAGATGCACGGCATAGCCGCGACGCATGAAATGCACCCCAATGCTCGCCGCGGCGCTGACCAGCACTTCAAAGGATGAGGCGTTGGCTCCGACTTCGCCGCTTCCGCGATGCGCCATGCGCCGACAGTCAATGATGATTGTTGCCTGGGTTCGCCACGGCTGTTCCTCGCGACGAACCATCAATTCGCCGGCTTGAGCACTGGCGAGCCAATGGACCCGGCGCAATTCATCGCCGGTTCGGTAATCGCGCGGTACGACATCGTCCTCACCGGCTGCCGCAACGGCGCGGGAGCGGTGATCCC
>JBBRLC010000378.1:0-2062 GCA_038231595.1 Candidatus Nanopelagicales bacterium
CACACCGGCGTACCCTGCGGCAACGCGCACAACGATGCGGCCGCGGGCAACAAACGATGCCGACTTTACGACCACGCGCGCGCTGGCCTTCACGGTGGCAGATCGATCGGCGGCGGCCCAGGTGCGAGCATCGACCACCCCGGTGATGGGCAGACGCGATACGCGCTGGAGTCGGACAACGGCGGCCTTCGTGATCGGCCCGAAGTAACCCGAGACGGGGGTGACATGCAGCTCGGTTTGTAGGACCTTGACGTACGGCGAAGTCATGCCGAAGCGAAGAATCGGTCGTGCCGCCGTCGATGTCGCAACCGACGAGACCCCGGCCGTCGCATCGACTCCCACGAATGCGAGTGCCACCACGGAGACGCTGAGCAGTGCGGCGGCAGACGTGCGAAGACCACCCCTGAATCGGGGCATGGCGAGTCCTTCTCCGACGCCTACGGGGTGAGCTGTCGGGTTCGGGCCGGAGAGTGGCCCGGCCGCGGTGTGGTTGTCTCTGATCGAGACAAACAGGCCGCGACTTCACCCCAAGGACCTGACGCCAACGACTCGTGGTCGCAGGCGCTGGATCCGGTGATGGTTCTCGAGGGCGCGCGACTCGCGTCGTACGAACTCGGGTCCCAACTGGGTCCCCCGCTCCTGCCAAGCGGTGGTCGTACGTCCCCATTGCCGCGGTGGCAGGACTCGGCGTCCGCGGCGGGGGTACCCGGGGAACCGGGCACGGCAAGGACGCTAGCGGAATGTCACGGCGAGATCACGACGAAAACCCATTCGGCCGTACCCGGTGTCCGCCGTCGCCCCCGATCGGCCCACCGCCACCGCTTTTTCATGAATGTGGCACTAGCTCAAACCTATTGAACAAGCTTCACATTCATGACCACGCTGCCGACCGCGTACTCGCAGATGAATGCGCAAACTGTCCCATCTAGTGGGACCAATGTGACATTCATGGCGAGAGGGCGGGGGCCTAGGTGGTTTCGACGAGGACGTGCGAGGCGGTGCTGAGATCGAGTTCGGCGTACTCGCCAGCGCTGCCAACCAGCACCCCGCCTGCCGAGGTTTGAACCTTGACGGTCTCGCCCGGACGCGCGCCAGCCCGACGCAATGAGGCCATCAGCGCGATATCCGTTTGGATCGGTTCACCGATTCGGCGCACGGTGACGCGACGGGCATCGCCGGTGGCGACCTGGTCTAGGGTCCGCAGCGTCGCCCAGGTAGGGGCCACAAACTCCACGCCGGGATCGAGTTCATCGAGGCCCGGAATCGGATTTCCGTACGGTGAAACTGTCGGATGATCGAGGATCTCCAGGAGCCGACGTTCGACCGCCTCGCTCATCACGTGTTCCCAACGACAGGCTTCGGCGTGCACGTCCTCCCACTCGAGACCGATCACGTCGACCAGGAGTCGTTCGGCCAGGCGGTGTTTGCGCATCACGCGTACGGCCATCTCGCGGCCGCGCGGAGTGAGTTCGATGTGGCGGTCACCCTCGACGGTCAGCAATCCGTCGCGTTCCATCCGGGCAACGGTTTGGGACACGGTGGGGCCGCTTTGGCCGAGCCGCTCGGAGATGCGCGCGCGCAGCGGGCGGATGTCTTCTTCCTCGAGCTCAAACACGGTCCGCAGGTACATCTCGGTCGTGTCGATCAAGTCGCTCAACGCGCCGGCCTTTCGTCGGTCAAGTTGGGTCCTTTTCGCGAATTTCGCCGTCGCAGTGCCGGTCCATCTTCGCGCATCCGGCGTACGCCCATAACCATCCATCTCGGCTGGCATTCCCGTGAAATCGGTCCAAGATCATTATTTGAGGTACGAATCTGAAGTTTAACTATGTCTTTGTACCCTTAAGGCAAATAACTGGAGGGGCTAGGGGACGGGGTTCTTTGCGTCGTATCGCAGGAACGACGGGGCTGCCGCAGTCAGCAGCAGCGTCAACGCGACGCAGGCCAAACCTCCACTGATCACGCTGAATCCCAGCGTGGTGATCGCTGCGACAACGCCGGCTTCGACGTCTCCCAAGCGAGGTCCACCAGCAACGACGACGGTGAAGATTCCTTGGAGACGTCC
>JBBRLC010000379.1:0-2051 GCA_038231595.1 Candidatus Nanopelagicales bacterium
GCCCGGGGTCGTCACGGCGATGCCGCTCAGGTGCGCACCGAGCGCAGGCGCAACCTTCGCCGCCACGGCATTTGCCGCTGCGAACGCCGCCGTGGGATCGCCACCCGACTCCTTGATCTTGTCCATCTGGTGGTTCAACTTGGCACCAGGCTGTGCATCGACCTCCAGCAGTTGCGCGCCCTTGCGCACGATCGAGCGGCCGTTCGCGTACGAGCCTGCGTCGCCGACCGCGAGCGGGCGCGCGCCTTGCATCGGCTGGGCCATCGTCGCGTAGTACTGCGTTGCCGTGGAAGCGTTGCCGAACGTCTGCAACCGCACGACAAGGATCACGCCCGACGCGGTCATCACGCGTGCGACGCTCGTCTCGCCGCCGTTGGAGTCGGGGAGGCCACCATCGTCTTCGGGTCCGCGCACCGGTCCACCGAGAGCGGCCCGGTACCCCGCAGCGTCGAGCAGATTGACCGCGCTGAGCCGCACATCTGGACGAGGCGCCGCGTGCGCAGTTGTCGTTGGGGTCTTCGACGATCCGCCCCCGGCAGCGGTCGGGGCAGACGGGCCAGCCGAGCTCGAACTACCGCATGCTGCGACGAACAGGCAGAACGCGCACAGCACCGCGCCAGAGACAGCGCTCGTCGATCGTGCCGTGAACAACCTAGACATCTGGAACCTTCCGACGATCGACGCGGTCGCTGCGAACGCGTTCTTGGCAGGTTCGACAATAGAGAAAACGGCTTCGTCGAGTCAGAGGCCGGACGACCCCTCTTTGACTGGGTAGAAATACCCCGACGGTCGCCGACGAGCTGAATTAGGCGACGTCGCGCGACTGCTGATTGAGGAGATCCTCGACGCGCTCCCGCGTGAGCACGACAAGTTCACCGCGGCGAGTGAGATATTTCGGGTCGGGGATACGTGGATCGCTCGTGCCGATGAGCTTTCCGGAGCGGTCTCGGAACTCGAGCGTCTCGTTCGCAGAACCCGAGATGATCCAACCGCGTTCGTGTACCTGTTTGTGACAGTGCCCGAGGCACAGCAGGACTCCTCGATCGAGATCGGTTCGACCTTGATCTGCAGACCATTCGTCGAGATGATGCGATTCGCATCGATCCGGTGGTTCATCACAGCCGGGGCCGCGACATCCTGAATCTCGCACGACCATGGCCCGATATTGATGCTGTGTGAATATGCGAGTGGTTCGCCCCATTGCAAGTGGAATGCCACCGTTCATGGTCACGAGGTTGATGTCGGAGAAGCACGCGTACCGCTGCACCATTGTGCGCGGAACTCTGTGGCCGTTGATCGTTTCGCAACGGCCGATCGTTTCACCTCGGTAGGTATCGTGATCGGCGAGCAGGAGCAGGTGGGGACGGTTTCCGCTCGCGGGCATGCCCGCGAGATACGCGCGGCAGATTTCCACAAGCGCGTCGGCACGTTGTTGTGCTGGCGTTCGCGGATCGTCTTGACGGTGCCCCCGCCGATACGCCGACTTCAGTGCTCGGTCGACTATCTCGGCGCCTTCGACTTCGAGCGTGCCATCGAGTATGCCGACGCCATCGATCGTGCGTGAAAACAGCACGCGATCCGTTGGCGCGCATTCCTGGCCACGACGGTCGCCACCGTCGCGGTCGAGGTGATCGTGGAGTGCCTCAAGCCACTGCCGTCCCGCAGCCGCGACCGCTTCTGGAGTATCAACCTTTGCAAGGCGCAACAACGCAGTTTCGTATTCGGCGAAGTATTCATTGGCGTTGGCAGCGCGTCTAATCTTGACGATTTCTTCCACGTGACGCGACGTGAGTTCGCCTGCTTCCCACGCGGCGCGGGTCGGCTCCGTCTCGCTCGCGCCTTGTGCAAGCCGCACGCGACGTCCGATATCGGATTGACCGTCGCGAGTGCGGTTGCGTAGCCACGACGCTGCTGATCGATTGCCATCTGTGGACCACTCGTGCGAATGATGAAACGCGTCGACGCGGCGCGCGATTTGCGCATCAAGCCGTGCTCGTAAGCGTTCCAATTCCACCAGCACGGAGCCTTGGGGTAAACCAACGACGTCTTCA
>JBBRLC010000380.1:0-2050 GCA_038231595.1 Candidatus Nanopelagicales bacterium
GATGACGTCGTACGCCGAATCGAGGCAACCGGCGGGCGAGGTCTACCTGTTCAGGGCGACGTACGCGATGGCGCGTCGGTTGAACGACTTTTCGCGGTCGCCGATTCGTGGGCCGGTCCGGTGACCGGGCTGGTCAACAACGCGGCGATCTCAGGCGGATTTGCCCGAGTCGACGAAGTGACAGAGCCGATCCTCGCTGACGTTTTCGGGACCAATATCTCGGGGTCCTTCCTGTGTGCCGGGGCCGCCGTACGTCGAATGTCGACGCGCCACGGTGGAGTTGGCGGTGCGATTGTGAATGTGTCATCGCGGGCCGCAGCGCTCGGCAGCCCTGGGGAATGGGTGCACTACGCCGCGAGCAAGGGAGCGTTGGACACCTTGACGATCGGTCTCGCGCGCGAGGTTGCGGCCGAAGGTGTACGAGTCAACGCCGTCGCAGTCGGGCTCGTTGACACCGACATGCACTCGGCCGCAGGCGAACCAGACCGGCCAGAACGGATTCGACCCACCGTGCCGATGCGGCGTTCGGGAACCGTAGACGAAGTAGCGGATGCGGTGGTCTGGCTGCTCTCCGATGCGGCGTCGTACACAACCGGCACGGTGTTGGCCGTGTCCGGCGGCCGCTAACTCACTCCAACTATCTGACGACCTGATCCCGGCGCTCGTATCGGAGCAACACGACGCCGTTCCCGAACGTTCGCGTCTGCGTGAGTTGAAGATCGATTCGCTCGTCAGCCGGTTGGAACATCGGCCTGCCCCGACCAATCAACACTGGGTGAACGTAGACGCGGAATTCGTCAACAAGATCTAGTCGCATGAACGAGGCGGCAAGATTTGCTCCGCCGAGCGCCATATTTCCTCCTGGCTGAACTTTCAACTCATTGACCGCATCGGGGTCGACTTCACGGACGATCTCGGACTTCCCGTCGGCGCGCTCAAGCGTCTTGGAGTAGACGATCTTCGGCATCTCGCGCCAAATCCGGGCGAATTCGACGATCGTGGGAGGGCTTGCAGGGTCGTCATCGGCGGTTGGCCAGAACTCGTCCATGAGCTCATAGGCCACGCGGCCTTCGAGGAAAGCGCTCATTGCCCCTAGCTCGTCATTGAAGTGCCCGTGCAACTCTTCATCGATCAAATGCCAATCGAGTTCGTGATTTGGCCCTTCCATGAAACCGTCCAAAGACACGGACATCATGAAGATGATTTTTCTCATCAAGGTTCTCCCATGCCTCGCAGACCCCGAACCATCTCTCCTAAGTTCTCGATCTTGAAGCCCCAACGGCAGCGACGTCTCCCCGGCGTGCGCTGCAGTTGGGCCGTGAATTCAGAGTTCGACGGTTTCAACGTTCTCAAAGACGGCGGCCATCGGATTGTTGACAACGTCTGCGGCTGGCCCCGCCCAAACCTGCTTCAACTTCCCATGCATCGCCTCCGCTGAAGCCAGGTCATCAAAATCGAGTTCAATTCGCACGACGCTGTCATCGGCTGCGGATCGACTTACTCGATACCGTCGAACTCCCGAACCCTTGCGATCGGCAGGGTCGTCGTCGAAAGATCGCTTCCAATCGTCGTAGTTGTTGACCGAGTGTTCAATGTGAAGAGTTGCCATGGGCGTAGCTCCTTTGATTTGGTCACATATTGGCGCGTGACGACCCATCGGTCAGAAAAATCTAATGATTTACCGGGCTCATGGCCCGAGAAGCCGATTCGGTCGCAGCGGCTGGCGCGTTCTCATCGCTTTGTGACGTCGGCCGCATCGGTCCGAGCTGTACGCCGTGTTGTGCGACGATTGGGACGTGGCCAACACATCCACGCAAGAAACAGGCATCGGGATGACCGCGACTGCGCCTGAAGGCTGGGTCGAGCCCCCACCCACCCCGCTGGCATTGCTGCTCCTGGGCCGTGGAGCCGATCCCGATAGCGAGCGCGGCGTCGAGTGCCCGGGAGATCTGCCTCCGGCCTCCGACCCAGACCTCATTGATCGAGCGCGCGCGGCGCGCGCGGCGTTGGGGGATCGAGCTTTCATCCTCGGCCACCACTACCAGCGCGA
>JBBRLC010000381.1:0-1974 GCA_038231595.1 Candidatus Nanopelagicales bacterium
GTCCGCTTCCCGCTGCTGCCCGACGGGACTGCCGAGGCAGCCGGAACAACACAGACGACTACACCCTCACTGGCGCAGCGCTATCCGGGGATTTCGTTGCTCGTGTGGACCACGACCCCGTGGACGTTGGTGTCTAACACCGCCGTCGCGGTCCAGCCAAACGCGACCTATGTCGTCGCACGTACGACCCACGGCGACACCGTCGTCGTCGTGGACGTGTTAGCCGACCAACTCCTCGACGACTACGAAGTGCTCGAATCGGTCTCAGGGCGCGACCTCGAACGCCTGCGCTACCAACGCCCCTTCGACCTAGTCGATATCGACGACGCGCACTACGTCATACTCGCTGACTACGTCACCACCGACGACGGCACCGGGCTGGTCCATATCGCGCCCGCCTTTGGCGCGGACGACCTGATCGCTGCACGCGCCTATGGCTTGCCGGTCGTCAATCCGATACGCGGCGACGGCACCTTCGACGCCGACGTTCCACTCGTTGGCGGCATGTTCTTCAAGAAAGCCGACGACACTCTCGTGCCCGATCTGCAATCACGTGGCTTGCTTTTCAAGCACGCGAGCTACGAACACTCCTACCCACATTGTTGGCGGTGCCACACGCCGTTGCTCTACTACGCGCAGCCATCGTGGTACATCCGCACCACCGAAATCAAAGACGCGCTACTGCGTGAAAACGGGATGACGAATTGGTTTCCTGAGACGATCAAGTGGGGCAGGTACGGCGACTGGCTGAACAACAACATCGATTGGGCCCTGTCACGCAACAGGTTCTGGGGCACACCCCTGCCCATTTGGCGATGCGATAGCGGCCACCTCACCGCAGTCGGATCCCTAGCCGAACTCAGTGATCTCAGCGGCACCGACGTGTCGGGACTCGATCCGCATCGGCCCTTCGTCGACGACGTGACGCTGCCCTGCTCCGAGTGCGGCGAGACAGCGACACGTGTGCCCGAAGTCATCGACGGTTGGTATGACTCGGGCGCGATGCCTTTCGCCCAATTCGGCTATCCGCATCGCAATGTGGATCTGTTCAACGCTCGCTATCCCGCTGACTTCATCTGCGAAGCCATCGACCAAACCCGCGGCTGGTTCTACACGCTGATGGCCGTCGGCACGCTCGTCTTCGACAAGTCGTCGTACCGCAATGTGCTTTGTCTCGGTCACATACTCGACGACGAGGGCCGCAAGATGAGTAAGCATCTCGGCAATGTGCTCGAACCCATCTCGCTGATGGACGAACACGGCGCCGATGCCCTGCGCTGGTTCATGCTCGCCGGCGGATCGCCGTGGCAGGCCCGTCGAGTGGGACATGCAACTATTCAGGAGGTCGTACGCAAGACGCTACTGACCTACTGGAACACGGTGTCCTTCCAGTCGCTCTACGCGCGCTCGAGCGATTTCGAGCCGTACAAAACCCCGACACCGCCTGTGGCACAACGACCATCGCTGGATCGTTGGACCCTCTCGGAAGCACATCGGGTTGCCCGCGAGGTCGATGCGGCGTTGGAGGAGTTCGACACCCAACGCGCGGGTCGCGTCCTCGCCAACTACATCGACGACTTGTCCAACTGGTACGTACGCCGATCAAGGCGACGTTTTTGGGTCGGCGACCCTGCGGCACTCGCGACGTTGCACGAATGTCTCTACATAGTCACGTTGCTGATGGCCCCGTTCACGCCGTTCATCACCGAACAGGTGTGGCAAGACATGTTTAGCTCCGTGAGCACGGAACTCCCCGACTCTGTGCATCTCGCGTCCTGGCCCACCATCGATGGGTCCCTCATCGATGACGAGTTGCGTGATCAAGTCGAGCTCGTACGCCGCCTGGTCGAACTCGGTCGGGCGGCGCGCGCAAGTTCAGCCATCAAGACGCGTCAACCGTTAGGTCGCGCGTTGGTCTCAGCGCAAGGGTGGACAGCATTGCCGAGCGACTTGCAATCTCAAGTCCTCGACGAA
>JBBRLC010000382.1:0-1928 GCA_038231595.1 Candidatus Nanopelagicales bacterium
GATCACATCGAGGCGATGAGTTTCTCCACCCGTTCATCAACGGACCGGAAAGGGTCCTTGCACAGGACGGTCCGCTGCGCTTGGTCGTTGAGTTTGAGATGCACCCAGTCCACCGTGAAATCACGACGCCGGTCTTGGGCCCGCCGAATAAATTCGCCTCGCAATTTGGCACGGGTCGTCTGTGGAGGAACGGACTTCGCCTCGAACACGTCGAGATCCTTGCTGATGCGAGTTGCCTGCCCTCGGCGTTCGAGCAGATGAAACAGACCTCGATCGCGGGTGATGTCGTGGTAGGCCAAATCCAGTTGGGCAATTCTGGCACTGCCGAGCCCGAGGTCGTGCTTCTTCATGTAGCGCTGAAACAGGCGGTGCTTGATGGCCCAGTCGATGTCCCGGTCAATCAAAGACAGATCCTGTTCGCGCACCGCGTGGATAACGCGACCCCATAGTTCGACAATGCGAGCTGTCGAGGACGTCGGGTCATCAAGGAGGCCACGTCGTTCGCAGAAGTCGCGTGCCTTCTCGTAGTACTCGCTTTGGATTTCGAGCGCGGTCAGTTCCCGCCCATTGGCAAGTCGTACGGTCTTGCGACCTTCGAGGTCGTGGCTGATTTCCCGGATGGCTCGAATCGGATTCTCAAGCGACAGATCCCGCAGCACGACGCCTGCCTCAAGCATCCGCAGCACCAGGTCAGTGGTGCCAACTTTGAGGAACGTCGTTGTCTCGCTCATGTTGGAGTCACCGACAATTACGTGGAGCCGGCGGTATCGCTCCGCATCTGCGTGTGGTTCATCGCGAGTGTTGATGATGGGTCGCGATCGCGTGGTCGCGCTGGATACGCCCTCCCAGATGTGTTCAGCGCGTTGACTCAGGCAAAACACAGCACCTCTCGGGGTGGTCAACACCTTCCCCGCACCGGCGATCACCTGACGAGACACCAAGAACGGAATGAGAGTGTCGGCGACTTTGCTAAATTCGCCGTGTCGACCAATCAAGAAATTTTCGTGGCAGCCGTAGGAGTTGCCGGCAGAGTCGGTGTTGTTCTTGAACAAGTAGACGTCGCCCGAAATACCCTCTTCATGCAGACGTCGCTGGGCATCAACAAGAAGGCCTTCAAGGATGCGCTCCCCCGCGCGATCGTGGGTAACAAGTTGCACCAGGTCATCGCACTCCGGGGTCGCGTACTCCGGGTGACTTCCGACATCGAGGTAGAGCCGAGCGCCGTTGCGAAGAAAAACATTGCTGCTGCGGCCCCACGAGACCACGCGGCGGAAAAGGTACCTAGCGACTTCGTCGGGAGACAGTCGACGTTGGCCATGAAACGTACAGGTGACGCCGTACTCGGTTTCAATCCCGAAGATGCGACGGTCCACGTTTACTTCGAACCGAGCAGATCGGCCAAGCGAGCCCCGGTGAGCCGTCGAAATGCGCGAGTCGCGCGTGCGCGTTCGAGCACAGCCACCTCAAGTTGTTCGGCTGGCAGGTCGCGTACCTCGTCGGTGGCGTCCGCTTTGTCGGTTGAGTTGGCGTTTTTCGATCCCCCGGGACTGCCGTGACGTGCGAGCAGATCCACCGCGAGGTCGAGTCCTTCGGCCAGGGTCATGTGATCGCGCCAACGCTCTTCGAGCCCCGCCGAAATCGCGTCCACGGAACCACCCATCGCGACGTATCCGTGTTCATCGCCGACTGAACCGTCAAAAGTCAGTCGATACAACTGATCCCCGGCGTAGGTCGCCCCGACTTCGGCCACGACGAGTTCCACTTCATAGGGCTTCGGTGTCTCGGTGAAGATCGTCCCAAGGGTCTGGGCATACGCGTTGGCCAGCGACCGGACGGTCACATCGGTTCTCGCGTAGGAATAGCCGCGCAGATCGGCCAGGCGTACGCCAGCCACCCGCAGGTTTTCGAACTCGTTGTACTTGCCCACC
>JBBRLC010000383.1:0-1900 GCA_038231595.1 Candidatus Nanopelagicales bacterium
ACTGACCGCTTGGCCTTTCTCAAGTTGCTCGCCAACAGTTGGCTGCTGGCTGATGATCGTGTCTTTGGGCTTGTCAGACTGCTCTGGATTTTGGGCGCCCAGGGTGAGACCGACGCTGGTCAGTGACGCCTGCGCCTGCGCAACGGTGAGCCCGGTGAGTTTGGGGACGTTGACTTTTTGGGTCTCCGAGGAACCAAAAACTGCCTTGCCCACAAAGAGCATCGCGATAACAACTGCGAGGACTCCCAAAGACAGCGCGACCCAGCGCCCCGTGTTTGATCCCTGCGGTTCTGCGGCAGTTGCCATGCCTACGGGAGCCATCCGCGCGGTCTGATCCATCGGCGTACCGGGTAACACCGAGGCGGGCATGGACGCAGCGATGGGCATTCCGGCGATCGCACGATCGACATCGGCGCGCATTGCCGCGGCGGTTTGATAGCGGTCATCGGGCGATTTGGCCAGCGACGTGAGGACAAGCGCGTCGAGCTCGCGCGGCACGCCTGGGTCAATAGTGCTTGGTGCGGTCGGCGGTTCACTCACGTGCTGATAAGCGACAGAGACGGGCGAGTCGCCAATGAAGGGAGGGCGGCTGGTCAAGAGTTCATAGAGCAAACAACCCGTCGAGTAGAGGTCGCTGCGGGCATCGACGACTTCACCGCGGGCCTGTTCTGGCGACAAGTACTGGGCCG
The DNA here is from genome assembly GCA_038231595.1 of Candidatus Nanopelagicales bacterium. Classification (GTDB taxonomy): domain Bacteria; phylum Actinomycetota; class Actinomycetes; order S36-B12; family JBBRLC01; genus JBBRLC01. The sequence continues at coordinate 690 of JBBRLC010000383.1, forward strand.
TCCCGAGTATGGCGGAGCCTTGCGTCATCGTTCGAGCCGAATCGGCCATCGCTCGGGCGATACCGAAGTCCATGACTTTCACGTCGCCTTGACGGGTCAGCATGACATTGGCTGGTTTGATGTCGCGGTGCACGATCCCGTGACGATGCGAATAGTCCAGCGCCGCAAGGACGCCGGACGTGATTTCAAGTGCCCGTTCGGGCAGCAGACGTCGCCCACTTGCAACCAATTGTCGCAATGTCATGCCGTCGACGAGTTCCATCACGATGTAGGGGACACGTGACGCCTCAGGACCTTCACCCAGGATGTCTTCACCCGTGTCGTAGACAGCGACGATGTTCGGATGATTGAGAGACGCCGCCGATTGAGCTTCTCGACGGAACCGGGTTTGGAAACTCGGGTCCCTCGCCAGATCGGGCCGCTGGATCTTCACCGCGACGCGTCGACCCAAGCGCAAGTCCGTTCCTTCGTGAACCTCGGCCATGCCACCACGTCCCAGGGTCTGCCCGAGTTCATAGCGATCACCCAACCTGCGGGTTTCCTCGATCACTTCAACTCCTCGAAAGCGGCGGCGAGCACTGAGCCTGGTGTGAACGATTCGCGACATACGCGGCGTTCCCAGTCTGGCCCGAATCCTTCATGGCGCCAGCACCGCCTCCATCACGGCACGCGCGATCGGCGCGGCGAGTCTGTTCCCGCTGATCTCGGCGGCACCGCCGCCATTTTCCAGCACGACAGCAACCGCCACCTGGCTGGAAATTGCGGGGGCAATGCCGACGAACCACGCATGCGGCGGGCGACCTGGTGCGGTTTGGGCCGTACCTGTTTTTCCTCCGACCATCACGCCGGGGATTTGGGCGTTTGATCCGGTCCCGTTTTCCACGACGCCGACCATCATCTTGACCAAAGCCGCAGCGTTCTCCGGGCTCAAGGCGGTGTTGTAGCGCGCCGGTGTCGCTGTTTCCAACACCGCGAGATCGGGTCCGAGAACTTCTTGCACGAGATACGGCGACATCACCATTCCGTTGTTAGCGGCACCCGCTCCGACCATCGCCATTTGCAGTGCGGTGGCAGTCACATCGAACTGACCAATCGCGGCCATTGCTGTCTGGGCCGGATCCAAACCAGGGGGGAAACGGCTGATTGCGGCCCGCAGTGGGACAGCAAATGAGTCGTTGAATCCGAACTCCTCGGCCTTGCTTCGCAACACG
>JBBRLC010000384.1:0-1887 GCA_038231595.1 Candidatus Nanopelagicales bacterium
CAGTCCTCGGTTAGTGAAACTGGGCCTCGAGGTCGTGAGTACCAACTGCTCTCAGTTATGGCTCGCCGGTGCTCGTTAGTGGCGCGCTTACTGGTACGGGCGATCTTGTAGGCTCGAAAGTCCTTGTGCCCCAACGGTTTCTAGGGTGGGCGATACTGGGTTCGAACCAGTGACCTCTCCGGTGTGAGCGGAGCGCTCTACCACTGAGCTAATCGCCCGCGAAGCCGTACGGCTCCTGGGCCGCGAATGTTAGCGCACCCTTGTTGGCGTCGACGTCGTCCGCTCGGCGGCCGAACCGACGATTGGCGCGCCCCCTCGCTGACCCAGTCGCTCACCGAGTCGCTGGCCAAGTGCGCGGCCATGTACCAACGCCGGTGTGATCAGCATCCCGGAGCAGAACGATTGCCCGGTCGTGGCTGCGGCGCCGATGACCTCGCCGACGGCGTAGAACCCATCGATCGCGGTGCCGTCGTCACGGCGTACTCGCATCTGACCGTCCACGTCGAGACCGACGAAGGTCACCAGCGTTACGCCGTGATTCTCAAGCGCATAAAACGGAGGTTCTTCGATCCGGGCTGGAAGATGCGTGCGACCGAAGTCAGCGTCGACCCCGCGCGTCACCATCGCGTTGAAGCGATCGACTGCGGCGCGCAATGCCTCGGCGTCGATACCAGCACGCACCCCAAGTTCGTCGAGTGAGTCCGCGCTCGACACACCAACACGAGTGTTTGCGCGAGCACGTAGGTCATCGGCGGTCCAGTTGACGACGATGGTCCCGCTCTCGCGGACGGCTCGTTCATCAAAGATCGACCAAAACGTCAGGTCACCGCCGTGCCCGACCAGCGCGCGCTCTTTCGCATCGATGCTCGGGTTGTCTTCGGCGACCCAACGGTGACCGCCACGATCGATGTAGATCTCCCACGGGTCACGTTCCGAGGTGAAAAGCGGTCGTTCTTCCCACTGCACGCGACCCGGCGTATTCGGGTGCGGCAATCCCCCAAAAGTCGGCAGGTACACGCCCTCGCCCTGGAATCCCGCACCAATTGCTCGACCCAGTTCGAGACCGTCTCCCGTTGACGTCGCATGCGAGCCGGATACCAGCGGCAATCCCACGAGTTCGGCAAACATCTCCGCGTTGTTCCCGAAACCCCCTGTGGCCATAACCGTCGCCTCGGCGCTCACCTCAACGTCGACGCCCTTACGCAGCAGGGTCGCACCGACGACTCGCTCATCGCTCCCCGTGAGTCCGATGCATGTGGTATCGGTCCACAGCGTGATTCGCCCCGCCGCAACGTGCGCGTCCAGAAGCGGTGTGAAAACCGCGAGGATCGAAAGTCCTGCGTCAACGCCGTAGTAAGTTCGCGCGATCCGGTACGGCTCGTGACCAAAGATGATCCGCGGGGTATCGGGTGCGAAAACGAAGCCGTGATCGTCTAGCCAATCAACCAATCCGGCGGCTCCCTCGATAACTGGCACCACGATGTCTTCGCGAAAGTTGTCGAACGTGATCCGGCGTACATCCTCTAGGAACTCTTGCGCCGAGTCCGTGATGCCATGTTCTCGTTGACGACGGGTACCAGCGGCAACAATGTGCCCGCCCGTCGTGTGCAACGTGCCGCCAATACGCGTGTCCTTGTCGACGAGTAAGACGCGCGCGCCGCGGTCAGCGGCCTCGATCGCCACCGGAAGCCCCGCCGTCCCAGCGCCAATCACCAACACATCGACGTCGTACGTCTCGACTGCCGGCACAGAGATCAGGAATCCAAGCCAAGGCGCATGTGCGTGCTCGTCGCCTTGAATCCCAGCGACTCGTAGAGAAACCTTGCGACGTCGTTGTTGGCCCACACATTGAGGTCAACCGCCTCTGCGCTAGCGATTTTCGCCTCC
>JBBRLC010000385.1:0-1887 GCA_038231595.1 Candidatus Nanopelagicales bacterium
CGAACCGAGACGTGGTCAGACGTCGCAAATGGAAACCGGCGTCTTTTTCAGGCATTCGACATTGTCTTCAGTCGGCTCACGTCGATCTCGCCTGTGGTGTTGAGCATCGATGACATTCACCTCGCCAGCGCGTCGACCGCAGAACTCCTCGCGTTCCTCGTGCATCGTCGAGATGGTCTCATGATTGTTGCAACCCGCCGGACTGCGGTGGGTGCCTCCATAGCTGCAGACGTGGTGATGCCGCTCGGCCCGCTTGGCTATGACGACACCGTGTCGCTCGTCGGAGCCGACCGCGCACCAGCTCTGCACGCTCGGACGCTCGGCAATCCATTGTTTCTTACGCAACTTCAGAGGGCTCGATCGGACGAATTGTTGCCTGCATCGCTGATTGAGGCTGTCGCGGGCGTCGCCGACTCGCTCGGCGACGCCGCGCCGACCGTGGTATCCGCCGCGGTGCTCGGGGAACGTATTGATGTCGAGATGCTTGCGACGGTAGTGAACGCTACGCCTGCGACCCTCATGGTGCATCTCGACCTTGCACGCAAACGCGGTCTCCTCGAAGAACGCGACGGGTGTTACGTGTTCCGTCACGCGCTTGTTCGCGATGCGCTCTCGAACAGCACAGCACCGGCACGTGCCGCGCTGCTACATAGGGAGGCCGCTCGAGCATTGAGCGGCCGACCAGGTGTTGATCCCCTTGAGATTGCCCATCACGCTCGTCTCGGAGGCGACAAAGAACTCGCCGCCGATGCACTCGAACGTGCTGCCGCGCTCGCCGCGCAGCGATTCGATCGACCAGCGGCAGAGGAGTTACTCGATCAGGCCTTGCGATGGTCCGATACTGCGAGCCGGCGAATCGCCCGAGCACGCCATCGCACCATGCGTGCGAACTACGACGGCGCGCTTGCGGATGTGCATCAGGCACTTGCGACCGGTGCTGGCGCGGAGGCACTCGCGGTAGGTGCGTGGGCGTCGTATTTTGCCCGACGTTTCGATGACGCCCGTTCCTTCGCGGACGACGGCGCTGCGGTCGCGTCGGAACCAGAGGTACTTGCATCGTGCCTCACGATTGCGGGTCGAGTCCGCCACGCCGCTGGTGATCTCAGCGGTGCTGAGCCGTTATTGCAAGAGGCTGCATCGACCGCCATTGGTCCGGCGCGAGCAGTACCTCGGGTCTGGTTGGGTGTACTGCGGAGTCACCAAAGCCGTCCGACCGAGGCATTGGAACTGCTCCGCGCGATCACCCGAGTCGAGTCGGGTGCTGACCAGACGACCGAGCTACTCCATGCACTGCTGTTCACCGCCCATTCGTGCGCACTCCTCGGTCGGCCCTTGGATGCGCTTGATGCGTTGTCGCGATTCGATGTCGAAGTGACTCGCCGCGAGGTGCCGCGGTACGCGGGGCGAGGAAGCAATTTTCGCGGCTGGGTCTTGCGGTCGCTCGGGCAATGGGAACGCGCCGATGATGCAAATCTTCAAGCTGCCGATGAAGTTGGCGGTGCCGACTTTCCAGAAACTCGTATCGCATCCTGGCTCGATCTCGCCTCAGGTGCACTCCTGCGCGGGGATGGGGCTGTCGCAGGTGTTGCGTTGGATCGCGCGGCAGAAAATTTCCCATCGGGTTTTGCCGCTGACCTCACGTTCGGATGGCGATTGGATATGCGCCTGCGACTCGAACGTGCCCGCCTCGCGTTGCTCAACCGCGAACCCGAAACGGCCCTCGCGCTTGCACATGGTGTTGCGCTCACTGCTGGCGAGCTCGGTGTTGTCCGCTACGCAACGGCCGCACGCCTGGTTGTCGCGCAAGCACAGGCACGCACTCGCTCAATCGAGCACATCGACCTTGATGCCATTGACCACGATATCGAAGCGCTTGATGTCGCGGTA
>JBBRLC010000386.1:0-1877 GCA_038231595.1 Candidatus Nanopelagicales bacterium
GTCAGCCCCGAGCGGAACCGCGTCGCCGACCACAACACCCCAATCACCGCCCTCGGGCTCGTCGTCGGGCACTCCCGCACCGAGCAAGTCCGGTCGCTGACGTGCCCGCGGTAAGAGTCGTACTCGCGGCCGCGCTGATCGTTACGGCGGTAATGCTTGAGTTGGTGGTGCTCGCGCGCTGGCAGTTACCCGGCGCAACTCCGGATCTGCTCCTCGTCGTCGTGGTGGCCCTGGCGATCGCGCGCGGACCGCTCATGGGCGCTGCGGCCGGGTTTGCCGGCGGGCTTTTGCTGGACTCAGCCCCGCCTGCGGCCGGAATTTTGGGCATCAGCGCCCTCGTGTATTGCGTCGCGGGCTACTGGGTGGGGCGGGTCGCAGAGCGTAATGACCGGGGTCCGGTCCTCATCATCTCCTCGGCCGTGCTGGCTGAAATCGCAGTGATCGCTGCGAGTGCTGGCCTCGCGGGCCTACTGGGCGAGGATCGAGTCGCGTGGGATGAAGTCGTGGGGCTCGTCCTCACTGGAGCCCTGTACGCGGCGATCTTGGCCAGCGTGGTGGTGCCGCTCGTGACCTCGCTGGTACGGCGTACCGAGCCCGACTACCAATTCCGCGAACCCCGGTCATTTCCCGAGTGAGCCATCTCACCGTCGGGGCAGGAACTCGCGATTGCCAGCCAACAGTCGTACGGTCAGGCCGGGGGTTCCATCGGGTGGACCCCCCGGCCTGCTTTCGGCGTCGGCTGCCACGCATGCCCTGAGTCAGGAGATCGAAGTGAGCGAGAGGTCCTCGCTGCGCCTCGTCGTGCTCGGGGTCCTTGTTGTCTCCTTACTCGGAACATTGCTACTCCGCCTCTTCTACCTGCAGGTCATCGCCGCCGATCAGTACGTCCAGGCCGCGTCGGACAACCGGATCCGCCCGGTCATTACGCCCGCGATCCGCGGCCTGATCCTCGATCAAGAAGGCCGACCCCTGGTCACAACTCGGACCTCGCTGGTGGTGTCGATTGACCAGACCGCGCTCAACGAACTCCCGGCGAAGAGCGTCGACGTCGTACTCACCAGACTCGCGAAGGCCCTGGGTACGACGCACTCGGAGATCGCCGCTCGGCTCACCATTTGTGGGCGTCCTAAGGCTGCGCGCGCCCCGCTCTGCTGGAACGGTTCGGAGTATCAGCCGATCCCGATTGCCAAAGATGTGTCCTTGGACTTGGCGTTGCGCATCATGGAGAAGCGCTCGGATTTCCCGGGTGTCATGGCTGGGTTGGAAGGCGTACGCGAGTATCCGTCGCCAGACGGCGTCAACGCTGCGCACTTGCTCGGCTATCTCGGGCCGGTCAACGATGCAGAATTCGCAGCTAACAACAAGACGGCGCGCGGTCCCCAGACTCTGTTGCGTACCGATCTCATCGGTCGCGCTGGGTTGGAAGCGGAGTACGACACAGCGCTTCGTGGGGTCGCCGGAGTTAAGGCTTTGGAGATTGATCGTCAGGGTGCGGTCGTTGGTACCCAGTCTGAAACCGTTGCAACTCCGGGCAACTACCTGGTCACGAACATCGATGCGAAACTTCAGAAAGTCGTTGAACTTCAACTCGCAGGTGCAATTGCGCGCGCCCGCGCCCAATCGGACAAGACCGTCGGGCGCTTCAAGGGTGACTCCGGTGCTGCCGTCGTCGTCGATGTGACTAACGGTCATGTGCTCGCGATGGCGTCATGGCCGACGTACAACCCCAAGATTTGGGTCGGAGGAATCTCGACGAAAGAGTTTGATGCGTTGCAGTCATCAAGCGCGGGCATCCCGTTGCTGTCGCGGGCGACCCAGGGTTTGTTTGCACCCGGATCGACGTACAAAGTCTTCTCCACGGCCGCCGCCGCTCGCCA
>JBBRLC010000387.1:0-1876 GCA_038231595.1 Candidatus Nanopelagicales bacterium
CCAGGTGGGCCACTCCAGCGGCCGCAACCACGATGTCGGCCCGACGAGTGTGCGCGGCCAAATCGCGAGTGCCGGTGTGACACAAGGTCACGGTCGCGTTCTCAGATCGACGGGTGAGAAGCAGACCGAGTGGACGACCCACCGTCACGCCTCGCCCGATCACACACACTTCTGCACCGTCGATCGCGATGTCATAGCGCCGCAACAGTTCGACGATGCCCCGCGGCGTACAAGGCAGGGGACCCGGTGCGCCGAGAACGAGCCGCCCCAAGTTGGTGGGATGAAGTCCGTCGGCATCTTTTGCCGGGTCCATGAGTTCGAGTACGGCGTTGGAATCCAAGCCCTTGGGCAGCGGCAACTGGACGATGTATCCGGTGCACTCGGGATCAGCATTGAGTCGAAGGACCGCCTCGTCGACTTCGGCCTGACTCGCCGTCGCTGGCAAATCGACCCGGATCGAAGCGATGCCGACCTCTGCACAGTCTCGGTGTTTACCGGCCACATATGACTGGCTGCCCGGATCGTCACCGACGAGCACCGTCGCTAGACCGGCCGACTTCCCGATCTTGGCGAGTTCGCTCACGCGCGCTGCGAGTTCGGCCTTTACGGCACTCGCGGTGGCTTTGCCATCAAGAATCGTCGCTGTCACGAGGCGCGATCCTCTCACGTGGGATTTCTCAAACCGCGCCCGGCGATCGCCACACCAATGAAGGTCAGCATCGTGCCCGTGATGAGTTGCCAACTCAGGGCCGATCCTGAGGTCGGCAAGACGTGATCGAGGATGAGGGCACCGCCGAGTTGCCCAGCCACCGAAAGTAAGCCAAACAGCAGTACACCGAGAGGCCGCACGATCACCGCAGCAACGACGATGAAGATCACTCCAATTGGCCCACCGAGATAGAGCCAGGGTTTGCCGGCGACTACCGGAAGGAGCACCCCGTGGTGACCACTCACAAGCCACACCACCAGGAGTGCGGTGAAACCGACGACAAAATTGACCAACCCGGCGACGATTGGGCGGCCCGTGACAGCGGCCACGCGTCCATTGACCGCCTGCTGAGCGGCGACCAAGCCCCCAGCAACGGCGACGAATACGACGAGTCCGACAACGAAGTCGGCGCTGGCGAATCTTCCAGACACCGCAACGACTACAGCAACTACCGCGAACGAAGAACCGACTACGCGCGCCTTGGTCACCGGTGCGACTCCACGTGGCCCGAGACCGACGTGATCAACAAGCAATCCGTTGGCCGTCTGACCCGCGACGAGGGACACGGTAAACAGCGCCACCCCAATCATCGGAACCGCGATCCCCTGGGCCGCTACGAGGGTGGCTCCCCCGAGCCCCCCGATGAGCATCCACCACGACAGTTTTCGCTCGCGTACGAACGACGGCAAATTCGAAACCGCCTCGCGATTTGCCCGACTCGCGAGCAGAAGCACACTGACAACGACCAGCCCGGTCCCGAAGGAAATGACCGCAGCGAGTACGCCATCACCGACGTCGGCACTGAGTTGGCCGTTGATGCGCGACTGAACGACGACCAGTGCGCCGACAAATATCGCGAGTACTCGAGGTACTCGACGAGACTCACTCACCGATTCACGCGCAACGCTCCGAGCCGGTCCAAGGGGCTGGGTCGATCGCCGCTGCGATACCTATCCCTGCGGCGGGATGTTGGGATCTTGCGGGGCAACTGGTGGTTGCGCGGGCGGCGGCATTTGCTGCGCGGGCGGCGGATAGGCCTGCGGGGGCATTTGCGGCGCGGCGGGCTTGTTCATGGAATCGGTGACCGACGAGATAGCCGAACTCAGCGATCCACTCTTGATCTGAGTCAAGTAGGCCAGCACGCCTTGCGCGACAACCAGGAGTAGG
>JBBRLC010000388.1:0-1868 GCA_038231595.1 Candidatus Nanopelagicales bacterium
GACCTCAGTCGATCTGCGTCAACGGTGAAGGCAGCGGTGTCCATCGTTGCGTGTCCCGCGTCAAGTTTCTTGGACACTGTTGCCCAGAGTTGGGTGTTGGTCGAGTGCATTGACTTAGGTCTGCAAACCCTGCCTCGTCCGCCGTGACTCCCAAACTCGCGGTTCGCATGACGACGAAGATTGCCAGGGCAGCGATTAGGCAGTACGAAGTAATTTATCCGATAGCAAGGGTATTGCCATCCTCGTCGGTAGCAATACCGGCAAAAGGGACGAGTCCAAAGGCTGACTTACACGCAACCCCCACCAGTGCATCCAAGGGAGAAGCAGAAGTTGCGACCCCGCCTTTCCATCCGTATACGCGGTGCGTCGGCCGCCGCGGCGGTTGGGGTCCGCGCAAGCGTTACGAGCGAACCGCCAACCTCGACTATTGCATCAGCCATCGCTGCGGGCTCGGCATCCATCTGCGCGAGCGCTTCTTTGCTTACCCCGACTGACTCCATCGCGGGCCACGCGATTTCGTGCTCGCCTTGGTGGTGTCTCGTTAGTTGCTGGTCGAAGTTCTTCCAGGCAGTTTGTAATTGCGACGCACGCGCTTGGTCACCTGCCGAGAACTTGTTAAGCGCAGCGATGAATGGGTCCAGATCGCGCCGGAACGCGGAGTGGATTGCCTTGTTCATGCTCATCGCGGCCATCGCGGAACGATAGAACGCTGGCTCGCTCGTGAATCGCTTTTCCTCACTCGATCAGCGAACCCGCACTTCGAGGGGTTTCCGATCGGCTCACAATCCCCAGAACTTTCCCGATAGACCGCACGCTCGGAGGTAGTCAGCCGCATCGGAAGGTTCGCGGCGGATGTAGCCGCGATCCAATCGGCCGGCGTACCAATGTGATGCCAACCGCCACAACGTATTCAGGTCCATCACGTAACCGCGGGTATGGCCCGTCGCCGTGAGCCAGGAGTCCACGCACGCCGTTGAACAGAAGATCCGCTGGTTCCCACAGGTGTGAACGACGTCGTCCCACATGCGCGCCGCCGGGACCAGGAAATGGGCGACCTGGTCGCCCTCCGGCGCGAGAGACGTGCCCACCGACCACGCGTGCGGGCGACCACAATGTTGGCAGCGCGTCGCGACGAGCATTTCGTCTTCGGCGGTCAAGAGGTGGGGAAGGGCGAACGAATCCCACGCGCATCCACCCCAGTACAGAGTCTTTCGACCCATCACGGAAAACCCCAGGGGACAGCAGAAAACGGATGCGCCATCACGATTGCGCCGTTGTCGTTGAGTGCCAAGTGTCGGGCCGCAGCCAATTGAGCCAAGCCCGCTGTGATCTCGGTAGGACTCGCCGCGAGTTGGGTCGCGAGGTCAGCGGCGGTGGGCGGCTGACCTTCTTCGGCGAATCGCTCATAGACAGCGAGGCGAAGATCCTCGAGGTTCATCCTGGGATCGTACGATCCGGCGTCCACTAACGCCGATTCTGGGAAGCGAAGCTTTGGCCTCGGGTTGCCGGTCACCCAGTTGCGCAACGTTCGATCGGGTTGTTGATCTATCGGGTGGGGTAGGGCGGTGTGGGTCTGGGAGATTTGACCTTTAGGAGCCGAGAACTTGACCCAGTTCCGTCAGGCAAAACACTCGTTGTCTACCCTCGACGTGAGGGTGCCCAGCGTGCCAAACATCGACTCACAATCAGCGGACGGTCATGAGCGGCGAGTACGGCCAGGGCAACGGATCTGGCACCCCGGCTGGGGTGCCGGCCGCTTGGTACGCCGACCCCGAAATCTCGGGTCAGATGCGCTACTGGGACGGATCCGGCTGGACTGATCACCGAATTCCGACCCCTCCGACAGCGCCCCCGACCGCTCCTCCGAC
>JBBRLC010000389.1:0-1865 GCA_038231595.1 Candidatus Nanopelagicales bacterium
GTGCGGCAGTGTCCGTTTGAGCATCTCTACGCCTTGTGTTTCAGCGGTTACCGGTTCGTCGGTGTTTTGATATCGGTTCGCTCCGACCTTGACGAATGACTCGTAGGGGGGATTAGAAAGGAGGACGTGGGCGTTGTGCGCGTAGTGTCGCAGAACGCCGGGCGCGAACATGTCGTCGTCCTTGATCGACCACGAGTTCTTGTGCTCGGAGTCGGCGAGCGTCAGGTTCAATTTGGCGAGTTCTCGCGCGAATGCATAGTTGTCCAACCCTACAAGCCGATCGCGCATGAAGCCATGGTCCTTGACAGGTTCTCCCGAGTCATTCCATTCGCGGAGCCAACGCGCCATCCCTGTGAGGAAAGGCGCATGACCGCATGCGGGTTCGAGTACCGCGCGATCGGCGGGCTTGATCTCTTCGATCAGGGGCCACAACTGCGCGAGCATGTGATCTCGCAGCACCGAGGGCGTGCCATGAATCCCACGCCGCTTGCGCACGCTGAGCGGCTTGGCGATCGGGTCCGTATTCCATTCATGAACAGCCTTATCGGTAAGCGCGTGCTCGTACAGGTACGCGATAGACTCGCTCGAGACGTCCGCGAGAGATCCTCGCTGGAGTAGGCGACCGGCGACGTCTTCCATGGCCGCCAAGCCCTTGCGTCCAAACGGCGGCAGCTCATCGGTTACCCCGTGGTGCCTACCGATCCGTGAAAACACATCCTCAACATTCTTCAGGTCGACGTTGATGAAGTTCGGCACCTTCTTGTCGTTCAGTACCTTAGCCGTTAGTAGCCAGAACACTGCACGGTACGCATGCTCCCAGTCCTGCTCGGTCCTAATCCTGCCATCTAGTTCCTCTTGAAACGCATCAATCTCGTTCCGCACCACCTTAAGCAGCGTCTCTCCTCGCTCCTTCTCCACCGCTGGCATCAGTCCCGCGTCGAAGAACGTCATCTGATTCGGTTTGGCAGTGGGGCGCCGGAGTTTGGCGTCGTAGATCGCGCGTGGAGCCAATTCGAGCTTCTTCTCCCGAACGAATCCGCCAAGTTCCGCCCATCGGATCGGTTCGCTCCGCGTGGGACCCTGTGGCCCCAGCCCCCACCAGTCAATCCTCTGCGGTCCGCATACGAACACGCTTGTGACGCCCAACGATCTGGCCTTCGCCGCCGACGCTTTGGAGTCACCGTTCAGATTCACTGCCGCAAGGCACGCCGACCAGTTATCCCACGGCTTGCCAGCAAACGCGACCACGTCGATGTCCGTCGTGTCAACTCGAAACGGCATGGCGATCTGTGCATCGGCGTAACCACACCTCACGAGGTGGGGCACAAGGGCCTTAGCATCAGTCGCGAACGGCGGCACGGCGGTCTTCTCTCTGTGAAAATCACTCGACTCAAATATCCATCGTTTTCATCGGCTATTCGAATGATTGTACGGGAGAAGAACGGGAGTGCGAGGGGCAGCCCGAAGACGCTCGACGAAATCTGTGGGGGCGGAGACCGGGACATGTCCAAATATTCTTTGCCTTTCGCATTCATACCTTGGCGGCATCCTCCACCACCCCCCCCCGGCAACTCTTAAGTATTCGTCACCACCGGCCCGATCGCTGAGGGACTGGTGCTGGGCGGCGGCTTGCCCGCCTTGGGTCCCGCGGCCAATTCACGGCATGAGGGATTGGGTTTGAAATCTCCGCCGAATAACGCAGCTTCCGCAACAACAGATCGACTGCCGTCGGAGTCAACTGCGGAACCCGCTCGCGGACGAACGGGCGGGTTAGGACATCGTGCGCCTCGCGCAGCAAGTCTGGACTTATGAGCAAAAGCACGCGACTCTCGCGGACGAGCCGAAGGCAATCGCCGGCGGGGCCA
>JBBRLC010000390.1:0-1832 GCA_038231595.1 Candidatus Nanopelagicales bacterium
GACGTCGTTGGGCAGGCGGACATTTTCATCACCGCGACCGGTTGCTACGACGTCATCACTGCAGAGCACATGCGAGCGATGAAGCACCAAGCGATCGTCGGAAACATCGGACACTTCGACAATGAGATCGACATGGATGGCCTCATGAAGGCCAGCGATGTGACCCACGTCAATATCAAGGCGCAGGTCGATGAATGGACCTTCGCCGATGGGCACTCGATCATCTTGCTCAGCGAGGGTCGGCTGCTCAACCTCGGCAACGCCACCGGACACCCGTCATTCGTCATGTCGAATTCGTTCACCAACCAAGTGCTGGCCCAAATTGAGTTGTACACGAAAACGGCCAACTACCCCGTGGGCGTCTTCGTCCTCCCCAAGGCGCTAGACGAAGAGGTTGCGCGATTGCATCTCGACGCACTCGGCGTACGCCTCACCGAACTGAGCACGCAGCAAGCCGACTACCTCGGAATCCCGGTGGGTGGGCCGTACAAGAGTGACCACTACCGCTACTGACCTTCCCGGGGATTGGCTTGTGAGTACCTAACTCGGCGGGATGAACCCGCCGGCGGGCGGAGTGGCCGGCGGAGTTGGAGGCGGTCCCGGTGGGAAGACCGTCGGTTGGGGGACGAATGGTTGAGCGGCCATCGGCATGGGCGGCGTAGTCGCGGGGTACGCGCGACGCGCGCGCTCGACAAGTACTGCCGCGATCACCGCTTCCGGTGGTGCACCCGCGGGGTACTCGACGCCGAGTTGATGGCAGAGGCGTACGGCGATGTCGCCACCCATCTGCGCGCGTACGTCGGGCGCGAGGGCAGCCGCCCGGAAGAAGAAGGCGCGAGCCCCAGCCATCGAGGCGTCGGACGCTGCGGTGAAATCCAAACGCGCGGCCCAACCGACCAACGGAGGTGGCATGGGGATGAAACCCAGCGCAGGCGACGCAGCGGAGGGGATGCGCTCACGAATGACGAGGGTTCCGGCCAAGTGATCGCCGAATCGTTTCGCCTTGATCGACGTCAGCGAACACAGCAACCCGACGACGCCTGAGGTCATCCACAGATCAGCGAAGACCATCGCAAGCGCGCGAACAAGAGAGTGGCGAAACCGAACCGGACCGCCGTCGTCTCGGACAACGCGCAACCCCATCGCAAGCTTTCCGACCGAGCGACCGTGAGAGAGCATCTCGATTACGGTGGGCATGACAATCAACACGACAACGATCAAAAGAATCGCATAGGCAGCGCTCGAAGCGCCGTCTAAACCGCTCAGGACCCAACTCGAGCCAACGAGCAAGCCGAACAAGACCGCGAACTGAATCGACACGTCGCTGAGCAGAGCCAGCGATCGCGATGGGATGCGAGCCAATCGGAGATCGAGGATTACGCCCTCACCAACCACGACATCGCCGCCGAGACTCAAGGGGGTGGATCCATCGAATGGACCGCGTTGGTCGGGCATCGCTGTGGTCATCGGGCTAGTGTCGCCGCTACCAGGCCGTGATGCACGGAAGGACTGACCCGGGTGGATCTTGATGGGTTCGTCGCGCGCCGGCGTCCGGATTGGCAGCGACTCAACGACTTGGCCTCGAGGCGCCGACTCAAGCCCCATGAGGTCGACGAACTCGTCGACCTTTATCAGCGAGCCTCCACGGATCTGTCCACCTTGCGCTCGGGAGCGCCTGACCCGGCCTTGGTGTCGTCGCTGTCGTCGTCAATCGCTCGAGCACGCGCCGCGGTAACGGGGGCTCACACCTCGACCTGGTCTGACGTCGGGCGTTTCTTTGCGGTGAGTTTCCCCGCCGCGGCCTATCGCGCCGGCCGGTGGTGGTTGGTCAC
>JBBRLC010000391.1:0-1817 GCA_038231595.1 Candidatus Nanopelagicales bacterium
GCCGACGTCGCGCAGCAACCAGAGTTCTTCTTGATTGCCGATATGGGCGAGATCCCACACCAACGGCGACATCAGCGGAGAGTGTTGGGCCACCAATTCCGATTCATCTAACGACGCGGTGAGCGACGTCGTACGTGCTCGCTGTCGGGCTAAGTCCGCAGCAATCTGTTCCTTGAGTTGATCGTCGGTCAGCATGCGCGCGACTCCGAGATCTCCGCTTCGCTGATCAGCGCACCCAGATGTGACGGGTCGTCGAGGAGATCGTCGGCGGGACATCGCCCGCGCGACGGGTAGACCTCGATGAATTCGTCGATGTCGCGCAGAACCTTGGAGGGGTCGCGGGAAGAGGCGAGGGAATCACGGGCCAGCGAGATGCAGGTCTGCGCAGACTTGGCCAAATCGTCGTCGGCGAGTCCGTAGCGCGCAGCATCTTCCCAACGGCCCTCAACCGAGGCCACTGCCGCGAGTACGTCATCGGCGATGCCTGCGTCATTCATCAAGGTGGAGACCACGGCCGTGAGCACGCGCCAATGCTGACCGCGCTGTGCATCGAGGTATCGCAATTCCACCGCACCGCGCGCCCGTACCGGTGGGAAGAGCGTTGTCAGGTGATAGTCGAGATCTCCCAGCGTGGGGGCGGCCAACTCAGGATGGTCCTTCCACGCCCCGCCGACCCAGTCCCTAAACGACAAACCGCGCGGCGCAGACCAATCTCCGTTGTCGCGGCGTACGAGCATGAGTTGCGCGTCGAGCGCGTACCGCGCGTATGCCTCGCGCTGGTCCACCTGCGAGGAGGGATCAAAGGCCGGCGACGTTCGCGACGGGTCGAAGCCGAACCACGCTTCTTGTCGACTGCTTTTCCAACCGGTCGCGTGGCCATGGCGATATGGCGAGTTCGCGAACATCGCCAGCAACGTTGGACCCATGGCATGAGCGAGCGCCCAACGCACCCGGTAGTCGCGCGGGTCGTGAACATTCGATGAGTCCAAGCCCGCTTCGACGGTGATTTGAATCGAGGTGGTCGAACACATCATGGTGCGACCGGACGATCCCCATTGATCGAAGTGGTGTTCCATCGTCGCGTAACGGGGGTGATCGAGGATTCGTCGCGGCGCGCGGACGGGATCGAGAGCGCATCCGACCAATGCGATGCCCTGAGCACCGAGACCCGAGCGCAACACGTTGAGATCGGTTTGGGCTGCACGGATGAGCGAATCCAAATCGGGTGCGGGTGCGGTACTGAGCTCAACCTGACCGCCGGGCTCGAAGGTGACGAGCCCGCCGGCGGGGAGCGGGGACAACGACCTAAGGGTCGAGATGATGCGCCCGTGATCGACAGCGGCTGTCCAACTGCTGCCTTGCGCGGGGATGTATTCCAATTCCAGTCCGAGGGTGCCGAGGCTTTCCGGTGGGCCGGTCTTGAAACAAGTCCGCTCGACGTACGCCGCAGCCGCGGCTTCCGTGAGCGGGTGGGCTAACTCGTCACACGGAGCCGTCGCCACAACTGCTGGCGCGGACACAGCAGGCAGCGACCCCGTTTCACTCGCGGTCATCTCGCCTCCTACTGTCCGTTGCTGTGTCGTGCAATGACTCGGGATACGACGCTACGCGGCGGTCCCGACCGGGAGTCAAGGATTCACTGAAACGAGTCCGCAATTCGTAATCTGTGTTGAGATTCGGAACCAGGAGCCCTGCGGCTTGTCCTGTTCTCAGTATGTGGACCTTTGAGGAGCGGATGGTCATGGCCCGGCTCGCCGAAATGAAGCGCAGGTTGGCGGTTCAACTGCGACAACATCCCATCGCTCATCGGATCTACC
>JBBRLC010000392.1:0-1807 GCA_038231595.1 Candidatus Nanopelagicales bacterium
ACTCTCGGTACGCGCTCGTCGCGCGAGCCAGCGTGAACACGCACCGCGCGGCTTGCGTCGGACCGATCGGCGGATGGGACCCGGACCCGTCCACCGATCGGTCTGACGTTTGGATAGTGAAACACCGTTCCACCCAGCGGGTCAAGGACTCTTGAGATCCAATCCGGGCCCGATTTGGCTCTGGACTACGCAGCAATGCCCTGGGCGGGTGACAATCGGCGATAACAGTTCGCGAACGGACACACTGGAACTTGAGAAATTGCCGTGACGTCTGACTACAAATGCAATAAACCCCGCACCAGGGGCCGGAGCCGCCTTCTTCGGACCTCTCCATGATCAGGAGCATCAGTGACCCAGTCTTGGGACGCCGCCGGTTCACCCCACTCCGTGACGGCACACCCCGCCAACCTCGCTGACGCCGCAGGGCGAATCAGAACAGCCGTTGAATCGGTGATCGAAGGCAAGGGCGACGTCATTCGACTGTCGTTGACCGTGATGCTCGCCGAAGGCCACTTGCTGCTCGAAGATGTCCCCGGCGTGGGCAAGACGATGTTGGCAAAGACATTGGCGCGCGCGTTGGATTGCTCCGTACGCCGCATCCAATTCACGCCGGACTTGCTGCCCGGCGATGTCACCGGTGTCAGCGTGTTTAACCAACAGACCCGTGGCTTCGAGTTCCGTCCCGGTGCCGTCTTCGCCAACGTCGTACTTGGTGACGAAATCAACCGCGCATCGCCCAAGACGCAGTCGGCATTGCTTGAAGCGATGGAGGAACGCCAAGTAACCGTCGATGGAACGACGTACCCCTTGCCCATACCTTTCATCGTGATTGCGACTCAAAACCCGATCGAAATGGAAGGTACCTATCCGCTACCTGAAGCACAACGCGATCGATTTATGGCGCGCATCGCGATGGGTTATCCCGATCCGCGTTCGGAGATGGCGCTGCTCGAACACCACGGCGCTAGTGCCCCGCTCGACGATCTGTCCTCTGTCTCCGACGCTGCCGAAATCGCCAAACTCGTTGAAGTGGTGCGCACGGTCTATGTGGCGCCGGCGATTCGTCAGTACGCCGTCGACCTCGCCACTGCCACCCGCATCTCACCGGAACTCAGACTCGGTGCATCACCGCGAGCGACACTGCATTTGATTCGCGCTGCCAAGGCGTCAGCGGCGCTGGACGAACGAGACCATGTTTTGCCCGATGACCTCCAGGGCCTCGCCGGACCGGTACTCGCACACCGAATGCTGCTCACCGCCGAAGCCCAGATCGCTCGGCGCACAACTGAATCGGTCGTCGCCGACATCGTCTCGCGGGTTCCTATTGCCGCAGCCGCGCGATAGCGCGGCGCGCACACGCCGATGACCCCCGAGATGCGAAGCCACTGAGATGAAATTCCTTCAACGTCTCACGACGCGCGGCTGGATCTTTCTGGCACTCGGATCGGTGATCTCCCTGGGTTCGGCCTTAGGGGGGCGTACCGAAATCATGCGTATCGGGGTGGCACTCATCTCGCTGTGCGTGCTCTCGCTCATCGTGGTCGAACGCACCCGGCATCGTCTTGCGTGCGCTCGTGGGCTCACGCCTCATCGAGTCACGATGGGCGCGGAGGCGGCATCGCTGTTGCGGCTCACCAACATGTCCCGCTTCCCGTCCGGCGTCCTGTTGGTCGAAGACTCAG
Organism: Candidatus Nanopelagicales bacterium; assembly: GCA_038231595.1. Lineage (GTDB taxonomy): Bacteria > Actinomycetota > Actinomycetes > S36-B12 > JBBRLC01 > JBBRLC01. Next base: position 1,683 of record JBBRLC010000392.1, read on the forward strand.
TCCCCGCGCAGCTCGGCCTTGATACGCGATTTGTGCTGGACCGGCTGGAGGGAAATGGCCGCCGCGACGTCACGGTGAACATCTCCCCCAACCAACGGGGACGTTTCGTTCTCGGTCCCGTCGCT
>JBBRLC010000393.1:0-1795 GCA_038231595.1 Candidatus Nanopelagicales bacterium
CCGGGAAGAGCACGAGCGCAACGACAGTCATCACCTTGAGCGCGTAGTCGCCGGAAGCGGTATTCGCGACGGTGAGGTTGTTGGCCGCGGACGTACTCGACACCATGACGTTGGGATAGAGACTGGCGAACAGTGACGCCATCGTTGCCCCGATAGCGACAGCCGTGGCAGCAAACGCGGGTCCCTCGCGTCCGGCCTGAGCAAGGACAACCGCGGCAATCGCCCCGGCCACGGTCAGCGCCAGGAACACCACCGTCCATCCAGGTGCATCCGACAACGCATGGGTCCAGACCGCAAACACGATTACCAGGACAAGCGCCGACCAGGCGGCCACGCGAGCAACGGATACCGCGCGACGACGTACGACTCCGTCAGTTTTGAGCCCGAGGAAAGTTGCGCCGTGGAGTTGGCACAGAATCAAGAGAGTGACTCCCACCCATAGCCCGTATGGGGTGAGCAAACTCCAGAAGTTCCCGGTGAACTCTTCGTTGGAATCAATGGGCAACCCGGCGAGCAGGTCACCCAGCGCGACACCCAGCAACAATGGAGTCAATGCCGATCCGATTGTGAGCGTCCAAGTCCACGTCGCGCGCCAAGAACGAACACGGCTGACACGTATTCCATTGGGCTTCCGACGCCGCAATCTTCATCGGCTAATAGCGAGCCTCGATCGTTCCGAGGTGACTTCCCACCAGCATGATCAAGATAGAAACTGGGAAGCCGCGGGTTGTCCTCGCATACTTGATCAAACGTGCATCAAGCGGCCTCATCGAGGTAGGGCGTTGAAAACAATGGAGGCCACATCTGCGTCTTCCGGCATGGACAAACACGTCGCAGTGACCACGAAGGCGAGGTGCGAAAACGCTTGCGGGAAATTGCCCAGTTGGCGCTTGTTTACTGGGTCATATTCCTCCGCGAGCAAGCCCACGTCATTCTGAAGTTTGCGTAGTCGCTCGAAGATCTCCAACGCCTCTGCGCGCCGCCCCATCAGCACCAAACTGTCGGCGAGCCAGTAGGACGCAATCAAAAACGTCCCTTCGCCGGGGGGTAGTCCATCAACAGAGACAGATTCGTCCTCACTGGTCGCATACCGCTGGACGAAGCCGTCCACGGTCAGGTCGCGTGCAATCGCCTCGACGGTTCCGACGATGCGCGGATCCGTAGCGGGAAGAAAGCCCACCCGGGGCAACATCAGCAGACTCGAATCAAGCTTGTCCGAGCCGTAGTACTGCACAAAGGCATTAAGGGCGGAATCGAATCCTTGCTCGCAGACCTGTTGGTGGATCTCGTCTCGCGTGGTCCTCCACTCCTCCAGCGGCACGACGGGATGGCCTTCGTCGCCGACGACCATTTCGGCAATACGGATGGCCCGGTCGTAGGCGACCCAAGCCATCACTTTCGAATGAGTGAACTGACGTTTGGGGCCGCGGATCTCCCAAATACCTTCGTCTGGCTCGCGCCACACGCGGTCGAGGTGGGCAATCGTCGGGAGCAGGAGTTCAAAGCGATCCCCGCTCGCCGTCTGAAGTCCCGCGCGCAAGGCCGTGTAGGTCGCGTCAATGACCTCACCGAAGACATCAAGTTGAGACTGGTCGTACGCCGCATTACCGATTCGAACGGGTCGAGAGTTTTCGTACCCTGTCAACCAATCAAGTTCGATTTCGGTTAACCGGCGGTCCCCCTGGACGTCGTACATGATCTGAAAATCGCCTGGGCTGCCAGCGACGGCTCGCCGCAACCATCCACTCCACGCCTCGGCCTCTTCTGTGCACCCAGTCAACAACATTGCTTGCAA
>JBBRLC010000394.1:0-1748 GCA_038231595.1 Candidatus Nanopelagicales bacterium
GGCCACCACTACCAGCGCGAAGAGGTGATCCAATTCGCCGACGTCACCGGGGATTCGTACAAGTTGGCGAGTGAGGCCGCCGCGCGACCCGACGCCGAATTCATCGTCTTCTGCGGTGTGCACTTCATGGCCGAAAGCGCCGACATTTTGACCGCCGACAACCAGGCAGTAATCCTGCCCGACCTCGCCGCTGGCTGCTCCATGGCCGACATGGCCGCAATCGCACAGGTCGAAGATTGTTGGGACGTACTCACTGCCGCCGGCGTTGCAGATACGACGATCCCAGTGACATACATGAATTCCACCGCGGCCATCAAGGGTTTCACGGGACGCCACGGCGGCACGATCTGTACGTCGAGCAATGCTGAGGTGTCGCTGCGCTGGGCTTACGAGCGGGGTGAAAAAGTTCTCTTCATGCCCGACCAGCATCTCGGTCGCAATACCGCCGTACGCCAACTCGGACTCTCACTCGACGATTGCATCGTTTTCGATCCGCACAAGGCCGGCGGCGGAGTGACTACCGAGCAGTTGCGTGACGCGAAGATGATTTTGTGGCGCGGGCACTGCTCTGTACACGGTCGCTTCAGCCCGGACGCCGTTGATGAAGTACGCGTACGAGTCCCCGGCGTCAATGTGCTCGTCCATCCAGAGTGCCAGTACGAAGTCGTGGAGAAGGCTGACTTTGTGGGCTCTACGGAATACATCATCAAGACACTCAGCGCGGCCGAACCGGGTACAGCCTGGGCGATCGGTACCGAACTCAACTTGGTCAAGCGACTCGCGTTGGCCCATCCCGACAAGCAGATCATGTTCCTTGAACGCAGCGTCTGCTTTTGTTCGACGATGAATCGCATCGATCTGCCGCACTTGGTGTGGTCGCTCGAACAACTCGTCGCTGGCAACGTCGTCAACCGCATCGTCGTCGACGATGACACGTCGCACTGGGCCCGCGTCGCGCTCGATCGCATGCTTGCGCTACCCGCCAAGGGATCCAAGGACTAACGCTCCCGTATCACGACGGCCACTCATGGTTTAAAGACCAGGCGCTCCCCACACGGCGAACCACCGAGTGATTTCGGGTTCAACGCGTAGGTCGTCACGCAGCAAATCGCGCACCTGCAACTCGAGGACGTTGTCGCGTTGCTGGGGAGCAGCAACATCGGGATGCGCAGACACCGAAGGGGTTCCACCGACGGGTTCAACTGGGGCAAACGGATAAAATGTTCCGCGCTTGAAGAGGTAGACCAAACCGAGAGTGCGTCCCGACGCGTCCCGAAAACTCACCAGCGAGGCCAACAGCTGAGGTCCAAAGCCAGCATCCGATAGGGACGAATTGACCGCGTGCAGATCCGTCACTAGCCCGGCGATATCGGTGGGATCGGCGTGTACGACGAGCCACGTGTATCCGAACGCGTCGTTCTCGATTTGCACGTCCGGCCCAGCATCGACGTCTAGCAATGCGGTGACTTCGGACTGAAGGTCTGCAAACGCCTTGCCTTCCGGGGCGCGGAAACACACCGAGCCAACACCGGTTGGTGTGAACCCGAGTGACGCTTCCAATGTGATCGCTGCGGATGGGAGCGCAAACAACTGATCGAGATCAGGCTTCACCGGCTTGGATCGTCCAAAGATCGTGTCAAAAACACCCACCTAAATCACTGACCCAGTTGGCGAGCAATTTCGGCGAGCTGCTCGAGGCGCTTCTCCAACGGGGGATGGGTCGCGAAGAGCGACGACAACGAAAGGCC
>JBBRLC010000395.1:0-1741 GCA_038231595.1 Candidatus Nanopelagicales bacterium
GGGTCCGGCCTGCTTGTCGGCCTGTTCGAGCCCGTCTGCGCGCCGTGGCACGTCGACGCCATTCCATCGGGGTTCTCCTTTGGCGAGCTGCCACCGGACTGGGAGCGAATGGGGCCGTACCTCGAGACGGCCATGGCACGCATCCCGATGCTCGCCGACGTGGGAATCCGCAAGTTCTTCTGCGGACCGGAGAGTTTTACCCCCGACCTCGCGCCCGTCGTGGGTGAGGCGCCAGAGTTGCGCAACTATTTCGTCGCAGCCGGATTGAATTCCATCGGCATCCTGACCGGCGGTGGCATGGGCCGAGCACTGGCCCATTGGATCGTCAACGGCTCGCCCGACATTGACATCACCGGGATGAACATTGATCGGTTGCATCACTACCAAACGACACCGGAGTACCGCGCGACTCGCACCGTCGAGTCGCTGGGTCAGGTGTACATGTGCCACTACCCGACCAAGCCGATGCAGACAGCGCGCGGGGTGAAGAAGTCGGCGCTACATGATCGCCTCGTTGCGCGAGGGGCATACTTCCGTGACGTGAGTGGTTGGGAAGGCGCCGACTGGTACGCACCCTCGGGGGTCGAGCCGAAGGTCGACGCGTTGTCGTGGGGTCGCGAGAATTGGTTTCCCTACTGGGCCGCTGAACATCGTGCCGCGCGTGATGGCGTGATCTTGATGGATATGTCGTTCATGTCAAAGTTTTCGCTCACTGGTCGCGATGCGGGCACGTTGTTGAATTACATCTCGGCCAACAACGTCGACGCAGAGCCGGGGGTGATCACGTATACCCAGTGGCTCAATGACGCGGGCACGCTCGAGGCCGATCTGACGGTGACCAAACACGACGACGAGAACTATTTCGTGGTGGCTTCCGACACAGCACATCGACATGTTGAGACTTGGTTGCGTCGTCACATCCGCGACGACATGCACGTGTTCGTGACTGACATGACGTCGGCGTACGCCCAAATCAACATTCAAGGTCCACGTTCACGGGACTTGCTCGCCTCGGTTACGTCGATCGACATGTCCAACGAGGCGTTCCCGTTTCGCACAGCCCGTGAGATTGATCTGGGTTTCGCGCACGCACTGTGCATCCGGATCACCTACCTCGGCGAACTTGGCTACGAGCTCTACATCCCGACCGAGATGGCCACACATGTCTATGACCGTCTCGTTGACGCCGGTGAGGCTTTCGGATTGCGGCACGCCGGTTTGAAGTCGCTGGCGAGTTTGCGGATGGAGAAGGGCTATCGGGACTACGGACACGACATCGACAACACCGATAGCGTGCTCGAGGCCGGTCTAGGGTTCGCCGTCGATATGGACAAGCCCGGTGGCTTTATTGGGCGCGATGCGGTGCTCGCGAAGAAGGCGTCGGGGCCCCTGCGTCGCCGGTTGGCGCAGATCTTGCTTTCTGATCCAGAGCCGTTGATGTTTCACGCCGAGGTCGTGCGCCGCAACGGCGTCGCGGTTGGGTACATCCGCGCGGCGTCGTACGGCCACACCCTGGGCGGCGCGGTCGGGTTGGCGATGATCGAGCCGGCGGCCCTGTCGGAAGGCGAAGCGATTGATGCGGCGTACCTCGCAAGCGGCGAGTGGACCGTTGAGATCGCCGACATGATCTGTCCCGCGACTGCGTCGCTGCGCCCGCTGTACGACCCCGCCATGGCCCGCATCAAGTCCTAGCACCATCGCGGCGGTTTCACGCTGGATGATCAACATTGTTGATCATCCA
>JBBRLC010000396.1:0-1699 GCA_038231595.1 Candidatus Nanopelagicales bacterium
CCGCCCACACCGACGCCCACCACATCACGCACTGGGCCCACGGCGGCGACACCAACCTCCACAACTTGCTGCTGCTATGCAGGCATCACCACCGAGCAGTACACGAAGGCGGCTACGCCATCCACGGCCACCCCAGCGACCACATGTGGTTCACCAAACCCGACGGCACCCACCTACACGACCCACTACCCGTCCCACGCGGCAGTTTCACCCTTCCGTTTGACGATCCCTAAGTCACCATCACATATGTCACTTGTCGAGAAAAGCATTGCTGCACAGCCACATCAGCGATGCGAGCGATCAGTTGATCCACTGGCCTAGTCGAATACCCATCTCGGCTGCGCCGAGCCCCACGACCAACGTGAGCAAGGCGTACAACGCCGTCGATCGCCATGCGTGAGCTTCGATCAATCGATCCAGTTGAAGACTCAGTGCGGAAAATGTTGTCAGCGCGCCGCAAAGTCCAATGCCCACCAATGATCGCCAGGGTTCCGCGCCGACGACGATGACGACGCCCAAGACAAACGAACCAACAACGTTGACCAACAGGGTTCCGCGAGGAACTTCATGATCAGTACGAGTCGGGAGGGCCACCTCAGCGGCGTACCGAAGTCCACCACCGAGCATCGCACCGACGATGATCATCACGACATTCATGACGACGCCCCGCTCGAATCGATCGTGGGCGCTGGCGCGAACCATCGTTGCATCGCAACGTGCCCAAGCCGTACGGCCACGACGCCGCCGACGAAGGAAACGACGACGTAGGCGATTGCCCCCAAAGCCCGGCCTGCGGCAAGCATCTGAACGAACTCGACCGCGAAGGTGGAGTACGTCGTGAATCCGCCGAGAACTCCGATTCCGATCAACGGTCGCGCCCACGACGGAGTCCCGGCGAGGTAGAGCACGGCCCACGAGAGCAGCCCCATCACGAGGGCGCCGCCAATGTTGATCGCCAGCGTTGCCCACGGGAAATCCGCAGGAGCCGCGGCGTATAGCGCTTCGAGGCCGGCCCTCGCCAGCGCGCCCACTGCGGACCCGACACAGACCAGGGCGTAGGTCTGGGGATGGGTCACGGCGGCAGGCTACGTCGGTCCCGCCCGCGGGACGCCTTGTGCCTCGTCAACCCGCCGAATGGACTTGGTGGGACCTCATTTGGCACCATTGGCACTCGGCGGCCCGGAGTGCCAATACCTAGGTCACCCGGAAAGCGACTGAACGATTCCCTGCTCCTGGAGGCCAGACCGTGCCGACCTATCAGTACCTCTGCACAACGTGCGAGGAACCGCTCGAGGTCGTGCAGTCATTTACCGACGACGCCTTGACTGAATGTCCCGCGTGCGAGACAGGCAAATTGCGAAAGGTGTTCAACTCAGTGGGGATCGTCTTCAAAGGTTCAGGTTTCTACCGAAACGACTCGCGAGCATCGACGGTGCCAGCCGAAGCAGGCTCTTCGGACAAGAACGGTTCCTCAGACACGCCCGGATCCTCGGACACGAACGGCGCGACCGAGAAGAACAACGCGCCCTCGGAGTCGACCTCGTCTTCCGATTCGAGTACGCCGACGTCGACCACCAAACCCAATGACTCCAAGCCCCAATCACCCGATGACCCAATTTCCGAGGATGAGGTGAAAGCCGTCGAAACGGAATTGCCGCCTACCGTTCTTGCCGAGAGAAAGCGCAAATGGAACGAAGAG
>JBBRLC010000397.1:0-1695 GCA_038231595.1 Candidatus Nanopelagicales bacterium
CTTGGGCTGGTATCGGGTCGTGAATGCAATTGATCCGGTTCATGCCACTACGACGTCGGCCGGCGTACTCGTGGTTGGCGATGCCAACGGACTCTTGCAAGCGTCAGGCGCCGGCTTGGTTCATCAACTGGCACCCGTTCAAACTAGCGGCGGCGCGGTGAGTGCTCAGATGACGGACGCGCTCAAGACCACCTCGAGGATCGTGCTTACCGATTCCAACCGTCGCAGCACCTTCGTCAGTGGCCGCCTCACTGACAATGTCGGACCGTTGCTCCCCGCCAGCGTTGACCCCGGGCCGACTCGCGCCTTGGGAACTGCCGCCGATCAAACGACGCTGCTCGTGTATGGCGGCAGTGTCGAGGCGACTTCAGTGGGTTCAGTCTTTGGCGAACTGCCGAGCGCCGCAGCGGAGAACGCGTTTGATGGCAGCCCCTCGACGGCGTGGAGTTTTGGTGACTTCGGTACTTCGGTGGGTCAGTGGATTGACGTCCAGCCGGATCATCCGGCGCGTCTCGACCGGGTCGTGGTCCACTCAAACAGCGGCATCGGGTTGCACATCGCCCGCATTCGGATGACGGCCGGCCGACGCTCGGTCGAGGCGGACACCGATCGGCAGGGTCTGGCCGTACTTTCCCTTCCCGGCATCCGTTCCGCCGACATCCGATTCACTGTCGTGTCGACTGCCGGCGGCGGATTCAATGGGATGTCGATCTCAGAAATCGACATTCCTGGCGTACGGCTCACTCGGGTCGCCGCGTTGCCCAACGAACCTATCCCCGCGATTGCAGCGTCGCTCGCGAGTCCGGGTTCGACGACCCCGGTTGACATCGTGCTGCGCCGCATCGTCGGCAAAGTGGGAGCTACGGGGGATGACGAGGAGGCGGTTTTCAATCGGCAATGGACTCAACCCTCGGTACGGACATATCGCGCCTACGGCGTGCTGCTCCCTAGCGCGAACCTGCCGGAGCCGACGTTGGATTACATCGCCGGCGCGCCATCTGGCGCAACCGCAACGTCATCGTCGCGATTCTTTGACTTACCAACAGTACGCGCATCTCAAGGCGCTGATGACAATCTCGACACAGGGTGGAGTCCCGCAACTCCTAGCGTGGGCGCATCGATGCGAGTCACCGGTCCGGCCCGTCGGATTGGCGAAGTACGAATAGTTCAGCCGACAAATACCCCATCGGGTCAGGCGTACGCCACCAAAGTTGACATCCGCGTGGATGGACAACTCGTGGCGACCGCGCGGGTGCGCCCGGGGACGCGGGTCGTCAGGTTCAGACCGCGCACTGGCAGCGCCGTGGACGTGCAGATCACAGCAGTGTCGGGCCCAGGAATCGTGCGTCTCCTGGAAGCACACGATCCCGGCGTCGTCATCAAACCCAACGTGGTTGCGGCCAGGACCCGGTGTGTGACCTCGTCCTATCTGGACGGCCAACCACTGCGTGTCCACGTCGTCGCGCCGATCACCACGATCACGCCGGTCCTTGTGTCTAAGTGCCCAGCAGAATCCACCACCTTGATAAGTGTGGGACGTCACTCACTCGGTCCGGCGCCGTACTGGACCTGGAATCAGTTGGTTTTGCGCGACAGCTCAGGGGAGAAGGTGGCGCCAGGAGTACCGGTGGCGACGAGCAACAGTGGGCGAGTGACCGATCAGACGGTGTTCGTCGCAGCTTCGCCGAGTCAGTA
>JBBRLC010000398.1:0-1694 GCA_038231595.1 Candidatus Nanopelagicales bacterium
GACGAAGCCCTTCTTCACCCCGACTGTGCGGTACTGCCACTGCTCGTCGGTCAATTCTTCGGCGAACTTGCCGATGCGCTTCTCGTCGTTTTTGTCCGCGAAGTGTGCGCCGAGGACGCAGCAGCCATCGTCGGGGCGGGCCTTGTCGATGCCCTTGCAGCCCGATCCGTAGATACAGGTCCACATCGAGGTCAACCAGGTCAAGTCGCAGCGAAAGATCTGCTCTTTGTCCGCCGGGTCGGCAAACTCAACCCATTGACGAGAAAAGTCAAGTGTCACTTCAGGCACCGGGTAAGACTAGACGTCACCTGGACTAGTAGCGTCGCAGCGTGCGCATCGGTGTGTTGGACGTGGGGTCAAACACGGTCCATCTACTTGTCGTGGATGCACACCCCGGCTCGCCTCCGCTGCCAGCGTTTTCGCTCAAACATGATCTGCGTCTTGCTGAGCATCTTGATCAAGACGGTTCGCTCAGTAGGGACGCGGTTGATTCACTCGCCGACCTAGTTGCGCACGCGCAAGAGGAGGCAGAGGAACTCGGTTGCGCGGAGTTCCTCGCATTCGCGACTTCTGCTGTACGTGATGCGAGCAACGGCGACGCTGTTCTCGCCACGCTTGCCGAGCGGACGGGTGTATCACTGGCCGTACTCGATGGCGCCGACGAAGCCCGGCTCACGTTTCTCGCCGTACGTCGATGGTTTGGTTGGTCTGCTGGGCGGCTGATGGTTTTCGATATCGGCGGTGGCTCGCTGGAGATAGCGTCCGGAACCGAGGAAGTGCCCGACGTCGCAGTGTCACTTCCCCTGGGCGCCGGTCGTGTCACCCGCGACTTCAACGTGGGCGCTCCGATGAATTCCGAAGACCTCAAATCTCTGCGCCGCCAAGTACGCGCGTTGGTGGCCGAGGAATTGGGGCCGCTACTGCGCAATGGCAGCCCCGAAGTCACCGTCGGCACGAGCAAGACGTTCCGCACGTTGGCTCGAATTGCGGGCGCCGCTCCATCGGCCGATGGTGTCTACGTGAGTCGATCGCTTTCTCGAACAGACGTCAACGACTGGGTTCCGAAACTTGCCGAAATGACGCAGGAGGAACGCGCGCAACTCCCCGGCGTCGATGAAGAACGCGCTCATCAAATCCTCGCTGGTGCGGTTGTTGCCGAGGCCGCGTTGGACTTGGTCGGGGCTGACGAAATCAAGATTTGCCCTTGGGCGTTGCGAGAAGGCGTGATTCTCCGACGCATTGATGGTCTCGCGGATTAGTGAGTCCTCGGTGGTGCCGCCGGTGATCGACACTGATCTCGATCGGGGTCTCACTGCCGCACAAGTCGCAGAGCGGGTCGCATCGGGCGCAGTCAACGTTGCGCCCGACCAGCGCAGCCGCAGCCTGACAGACATCATTCGCGCCAACACACTTACGAGTTTCAACCTCGTCATTGCCTCCCTGTGGGCCTTGATGATTTTTGCGCGGGCGCCCTTTCAGGACACGCTGTTCGGTGTCGTCATCGTGATCAACAGCGCGATCGGAATCATCCAGGACTATCGCGCGAAGCGGACGCTTGAACGGTTGAGTCTTGTCGGCGAAGCTCGTCCACTAGTACGCCGTGATGGCGAAGATGTCGAGTTACGACCCATGGAATTGGTTCGCGATGACGTGGTGATCCTGCGCACGGGTGATCAAGTTGTCGTTGACGGGGA
>JBBRLC010000399.1:0-1676 GCA_038231595.1 Candidatus Nanopelagicales bacterium
CACCTCCCATTTCGACCCGTCAGGTCGTGGGTTCGAACCCCACCCGCCCCACTCGGTTCGTGTTTCGCCATTTTCGGTTGGAAGATCCGTCGTCCGTGGTGGACTCGGATAGCGACGATCTCGCCGAAAACTGCAGCCGATGTTCTGCGTGCCTGCCAAACGCCAGTTGCCACCTGGACGCGGCGTTTGGTTCCCGGTGTTGGGGGTATTGAGTTCACCCAAGGATCGTTCCTCGACCCCATCGCATTTGCGCAGGAAGGAACTCTCATGCCGGATGAACCCGCGGGCGATAGCGCGGATCAAGCGAACTCCCTCGTGGAAGCCGCCGAGCAAGCAGCCATCGCGGCCGCGCTGAGCGGAAGAACCGAAGGCGATGATCGAGATGATGGCGGCGGACCTAATTCGATCAGCGATGAGCCAGTCCTTGATTTCGGCGATCCAGATGACAGCGATGACCCGGTGCATGGCGGCGGTGACCCCGTCGGCACGACCCTCACCGGCGCGATGAGTAACAGCGGCGAACTCAAAGTCGACGATCTCGTCGATGAATGACTCGTGTAGGTGTCAGATCGTCGCTGACGCTGGCACGGGCGCCTTTCGGTGGCATCGTGAGGGATACGAGAGTTTGAGGAGCGTGAAATCTTGATGTACGACGATCACGGCCAGTTTGGAAACTTCGGCAACACAGGCGGTGTGGGATTTTTCATTGCCATGTGTGTCCTGCTTATCTTGTTCGCGATTGGTCTCGGGGTACTGATCTGGTTCTTGACACGACGACCGAATCCGCACCTCGCTCAACCGCAAACTATGAATCCGCTCATGGGCTCAGCCGCGGCTCAACCAGGTGTTGTCTCGTCTGCCCGGACCATCCTCGACGAGCGGTTCGCTCGTGGCGAGATTGACGCAGACGAGTACCGAAGCCGCCGCCTCCACCTCGACGACAGCTGAAATTAGTTCCCGCGGCTGCGGAGGGCGAAGAGTTGGACTAGGCCTGATTGATCGAGTGCAGTGCCGCTGTCGTAGCGGCCGATGCCGGCGGCAGTGAACAGTCCCGTGCTCGGGTCACGTGCTTCGAGCCACACTCGGTCGATGTACGCGTCAACTGCACTAGTCCAACGGCGATCACCATCGACGGCGTACAGACCGAGCAACTCGCGGAAGAAGACCGCGTTAAACGCGGGCGCGTGAGTCCAAAGTCGCTCGCCCTCGAATGCGTCGAGGGTGCGACCCGCTAGTTCTTGTGCCTGACTCAATTCGCCGACGTGACCGGATGCCGCGAGCCCTACCTGCAATCCAATCGCCAAACCTTGGTTGTAGGTAAATTCGGCCGGGTCGACGTGGCCGTGTTCGTCAAGGTGATCACAAACCAGCGCGTCGCGGCCGCGCAACGTACCCGTCAAGAAGCGAAGACACCTCGCGGCAAACTCCAGAAGATCCGCGCGATGGCTGGGGTGTACGTCGCGAGCCAGGCGCAGCGCCACCAAACCTGTCGATCCAGTCGAGCACGCATTGAGACTTTGCCCACCTTCAACCCACAAGACCCCAGTCTCATCGTGCTGGACTTCACGTTCTCCTTCGCGAAGAAATCCCATCACTCGCGCCGCGGTGTCACGCCAGGGGCCTTGTTTGCGAGCGTCGAGATCTGTTGCGGCTAGGGCGATCCAGGCATTGTCGTC
>JBBRLC010000400.1:0-1658 GCA_038231595.1 Candidatus Nanopelagicales bacterium
ATGAAACCGGGTACATCGGCCAAGAAGATCAATGGCACATTGAACGCGTCGCACAACTCGATGAAGCGAGTTGCCTTGTCCGCGCTATCAACAAAGAGCACCCCACCTTTGAACATGGAATTGTTTGCGACGACGCCGACTGACGCACCGTTGAGACGGGCAAAGCCGACAGTGAGTTCTTTTGCCCAGAGGGCGTGAACCTCGAAGAATGAGTCCGCATCGACAAGTCCACGAACGAATCTGCGCATGTCGAAGGCATGACGTTCATCGGTGGGTACGAGCGCGGCGAGGTCGATGGACTCAGCCTCCACGCCCGCGATCGACGGTGGCTGCTGCTCGAAGTTGGCGGGCAAGTAGGACAAATAGCGCCGAACCCGCTCCAGCGCCGATGTTTCATCCGGCACGAGAAAATGACCGACTCCACTTTGGGTGCAATGAACTCGCGCTCCACCCATGGCTTCGAGAGTGGTCAATTCGCCGGTGACCATCTCCACCATGCGATCTGAACCCAGGTACATCGACGCGTTGCCCTCAACCATGATCACGACATCACAGAACGCGGGAATGTAGGCACCGCCCGCGGCGCTCGGCCCGAACAGGGCGCAGACCTGAGGAATCGCGCCGCTCGCTCGTACTTGATTCCAGAAAATTCGACCTGCGCCGCGCCGGCCGGGGAAGAGTTCCACCTGGTCGGTGATTCGCGCGCCGGCAGAGTCGACGAGGTAGACCATCGGGACGCCGGTCGCATAAGCCCGCTCGATGATGCGGATGATCTTTTCAACGGTGCGCGCACCCCACGAACCCGCCTTGACCGTTGAATCATTGGCCATCAACGCGACGGATCGTCCATCGATGTGAGCGGTTCCAGTGATGACACCATCGGCGGGTAGGTCACCAGTGAGCGCGTTGGCGAATTCACCATCTTCGACAAATGAGTCAGCATCGACGAGCAGGCGGATTCGCTCCCGGGCAAACAATTTTCCTTTGGCGGCGTTGGCGTCGTGGTACTTGGCCGCACCGCCCTGGCGAACACGACTTTGGTACTCACCGAGCGCGTGCGGCTGAACCATTCGTCCTCCTCGTACTACGGGAACTACGGGAACTACGGGAACTACGGGAACTACGGGAACTACGAAAATAGAGCCAACGCGACTGCCGCCTGAGCTAGCGACGAGAGCGTCGAGAGCGAAGGCGTGTGGGTGTCACCGTAGATCTCCAGGAGATACGACGTCCCGTTTGTGGTCTTGCCGCCCGCCATCAGGACTTGCGTGCAGGACTCAGCCACGATCAACTGAACTTCTCGAGGATCGGCGTGAGCATCGTCGACGGACACATGGATGGCGTGGCCCCCGAGAGCACTTTCGGTTTGCGGGAAGTCTCCCATCACGTAGAAACCCGGATCCGCCGTCGGATATTGCGCTGCTTCGTCGACCCCATCGGGACGGCGGACCACTGCGCCGTCACGGGTCAAGATGCGATCCGTGCCCGCGTACTGCTCCGAAACGAACCAGGAGACTCCTTGAGCCGCGGTGGTGAGAACGTCTGCGGCACAGGCAATCCGCTTGACTGAGTCCAAAGTCGCGCACAGTGCAAGGGCGTCGACCACGGCGTTGAGGATCGCGCCAACGTCGTGCTCGACGCGGCCCCGAAAGGTACGG
>JBBRLC010000401.1:0-1651 GCA_038231595.1 Candidatus Nanopelagicales bacterium
ACCGGGCTCGCCGTGGCAGAACGGGTTCATCGAATCGTTCAACGGTCGGCTGCGCGACGAGCTGCTGCGTTGCGAGGTGTTTGACACGCTCCTGGAGGCTCAGGTGTTGGCCGAGGACTGGCGGATCGAGTACAACACCTACAGGCCGCACGGCTCGCTGAACGATCAGACACCCGCGGCGTTCCACGCCGCGTGGCTTCACCACCAACCAGCACTCTCATAGTTGGTGGACCACCAAGAGGGGACCAGTCAGATGCACTCATCAGATCTCCTTGTCGTCACGTGCTTGTTTGTCGCGTTTTGTTCCACTTTTGGGTGATGAACTTTAGGCCCGTCACCGCCCGCGTGACCGACACCGCGCCCGTGGTCAACGTGCATTTCACTGAGCATCGCGGTTTGCAGGCAGAGGTGTCGTTTACACGTCGCTGCTAGCGTTCACGCGAATCATGCGCCTGCCTTTCACGGGAGATTCAGGGCAGGGAGGTGTTGACACCAGGGAGTCTTGAGGGCAGGGAGAGTTGAGTGACTGAGTCGTCCGACCTACCCACGCCGTCAGTAGCGCCGACACCGATGCCGACGGAATCCGCCTCCTCGGCGGAGCCGATAGCCACGTTCAATCCTCAGTGGGATGGACAACGTTTCGTCCAGTGGGATGGCCAACGTTGGCTGACGTGGGATGGCGCCGCATGGGTAGACGCGAGCGTTCCGTACGGCGCGACGGCCCCCTATGGAGTTATTCCGCGGGGTCCACAAAATGGGCTCGGCACCGCCGCCCTTGTCTTGGGCATCCTCGCGGTCCTGTTCGCGCTCACGCCGATCACATATTTGGTGTCTGTCGTGTTGGCGCCGGTCGCGATCATCCTCGGCTTCGTGGGGCGTTCACGAGTTAAGAGCGGCGAGGCCGACAACAAGGGCGCGGCTGTCGCGGGAATTGTGATGGGTTTCATCGCCGTTGCAGCCTGCATCTTCTGGTTCGTCTTCTGGATCGTCGTCATCAATGGTCCGGTTCACTCGACCATCGACACCATAGAGAAAGCCAGCAAGGCACTCACGGGTATCGGCGTACGCGGTGGAACTGCACCGACCGGTCTGGGTCAAACGATCCAATACGACGATGGGCTGACGATCACTATCGACAACGCTGGTTCGTTCACTCCGAGTCCCGGAACGACCTCGGCGATTCCCGGCGGAACGAATCTGATTTTTCGCGTTTCGGTGAAGAACGGGACGTCGTCGGCCTACTCGCCGCTGCTGTTCAACATCGACGCAAGCGCCGGTTCTCCATTGAAGGATTGCGAGCAGATCTTCGACACCGGACAGGGCATCGACAGCCTCAACTCGCTGTCGATTGTCCCGCCCGGCGAGGGGAGACGCGCAAAAGTCGGATTCGCATGCCCTGCCGCCGCGGGATCGGCGCTCAAAGTCGAAGTAACGCCCGGGGTTGTGAAGTATCAGCGTGTGACACAGGCCGGCACGTTGGGCGATTCCGGCGGCTCAACGACTCAGCCCGCTGCTTGGGTGGGTACTCGATAGGAAAGAATGCGCCGGTACGGCGACATCCATGTGGCCATCGTGGTCGGGTGTTGGCAAGGGGGCGGTAGCTCAGCTGGTCAGAGCAGCGGACTCATAATCCGTCAGGTCGTGGGTTCGA
>JBBRLC010000402.1:0-1651 GCA_038231595.1 Candidatus Nanopelagicales bacterium
CGTTGTCTTCTGAATCCCAGAAGTTGAGGCCGTCGGCTACGCCGGTGAGCCACAACGTGAGGCAATCGATGAGCACGGAATCGCCGTCGATGGCTTTGTCGAGTACTGACTCGATGTCGAGCGTCTCGGTCGTACGCCAATGTGACGGCCGCCGCTGTTGGTGCAACAGGACCCGGCGCGACCACTCGTCGTCGTCGGGATGCGGCGTCGAGGTGGCGACGTAGGTGACGTTCGTGTCGGCGGCGAGGAGTTGCTCCGCATGTGTGGACTTACCCGAACGAGCGCCACCAAGGACCAACGTGCGGTACGGCGAAACCCGCTGCGCCACAGGCGCATCAGCGCTATGAACAACGTGCACGACTGTCCCATCGGGAACCGCGCGAGCCCCCCACACGCCGAGCCGCTCGTTAAGTTCATCAGTGGGCGGGTTGTGGTGCCCGAGGTGGATGGCGATGACGTCAGTGGTCTCGTTGATCGCTCCCACTCGCCGCATCGTAGCCATTGTGTCGCCGAATGTGCGGAGGTCGTGATGGTTGTCACCGAGGTCGACGCCCGGGACCCGGTCGCCAAATGTTTCCTCCAACAGCACAAGACCAAAGGGTGCGTCATCAACGGTCATGGCCAGGGAGTCGTACGTCGCGTCCGCGAGCGGTCCGGTATCGGTGGCGTAGAGGACTCGAGCGCCATCGGGATCCGTGACGTCATAGAGCACAGCGCCTGCCGCCGCTTGATCGATGCCGTGAGCTCCGACGGCGTGCGTCGCGGCCAAGGTACGAATCGTGTAGCCGCCTCGGTGCAGAGTCTCGTTGGCATCCACAACTGTGAAAGTGACCGGATCCGTGGGTCCCACCCAGGGCCGACACAGATCGATTGCGCTCGTGGGGCCGAGGACCTCGAGTGGGTCGTTAAGTTTGGCCCAGGATCGCCAGAGCAAGGCAGCCGGACCGACGTGGTCGGGGTGAGCGTGCGTCAGCAGGATCGTGTGCACGTTGGTCAGAGTTCGACCTGCGCGCTCGGCTGCGCGCGGAGTTTCCGGTCCGCAATCAAGCAGGATCACGTCGTCGATCAGCGCGCTCGTTTGGCCGCGGATTTCTCCTCGGATGCGCATGGTGTGGCAACTACTGCAGGTGCAAAACGGGCTTGGCCAACCGTCGGCTGCGCCCGTACCGAGAATGACTAACTCCACCGCTAATCCTGACGCGACGTCGTTGTGGCGTTGACGTGTGCCGCAGGATCGAAGACAGGCACCACGCCGAATGCTGCCCGTCGAGCAGCTCGCCGTAGGGCCGTGAGTACCGAGCGACCGGCGAGTGCGATGAGGACAACGGTGATCACGGCGCGGGCGAGGTCCCACGCCGCTGACGTGGCAAAGGAGAACACCAACCAATGTCCGAGGTTCACCGGCAGCGGTGCTCCAGCCACATACGACAGGTTCGATTCCAGCCCGGTCGCCCATGGCCAGAACCACAAATTCATGAGGAATCCGTAGGCAATACATGCGATAGCGGCGTAGGCCGACAGCACCACCAGTTCACCGCGTTTGCCCTGACGTGGAAGACATCCCGCACCGAACGCGACCCACGCCGCCGCGAGCATCTGGAACGGCAGCCACGGACCCACCCCGCCAGTGATGAGTGCGGACGCGAACAGC
>JBBRLC010000403.1:0-1582 GCA_038231595.1 Candidatus Nanopelagicales bacterium
CGTCTTCGTGTGGCGCCGAGGCGGCCTCGAATGGGACTAGCACTCATGGCTGCGGGGCGCTGATCGCATGGGTATCGAAGAGAAACTTCCCAGCGGAATTTTGCTCTCGAGCGTAGAAAAGCTCGCCGGGTACGCCCGCAAGAGCTCGCTATGGCCGGCCACATTTGGGCTTGCTTGTTGTGCCATCGAGATGATGGCGACCGGCGCCGGCCGATATGACCTCGCTCGCTTCGGCATGGAGGTCTTCCGCGCCTCGCCGCGTCAAGCGGACTTGATGATCGTGGCCGGACGCGTCAGCCAAAAAATGGCCCCGGTCCTCCGTCAGATTTATGACCAGATGCCCGAGCCCAAGTGGGTTATTGCGATGGGTGTCTGCGCATCGAGCGGCGGCATGTTCAACAACTACGCAATCGTGCAAGGCGTCGATCACGTCGTCCCCGTGGACATGTACCTCCCCGGGTGTCCACCGCGCCCCGAGATGCTGATCGATGCAATTCTCAAACTGCACGAGAAGATTCAGGCTGGCAAGCTCGGCGCCAACCGCGAAACTGAAGTCGCCGAACTCGAAGCGGCCGCGCTCCTTGCCCAGCCAACGTCGACCATGACGGGCTTGCTGCGGTGACCGATCCGACAGGCTTCAACAACGCTGCCGAACCGATGGTGCACATCGACACTGGTCTCCCCGTTGTTCCCGCTCAGGCGGCGATGCTTCCGCTCGTCGACGTCGTACGAGTCCGCGAAGACATGTTTGGCCCCAACGATCGCGGGGACACGTCGGGCTACGACTTGCTCGTGGAACCAATCGCCACGGCACCAGCATCGCAGCGTCCATTCGGCGGCGACTTTGACGGCGTCGCTGACGAATTGGGTGCGGCATTGGCCGACTTCAATGTCAGTTTCGACGAAGCGATCGAGAAGGTCGTCGTCGATCGAGGCGAACTCACGTTCTTTATTCACCGCGATCAGTTACTGCGAGTGGCGCAACTCCTGCGCGACGAGCCGAGTTTGCGCTACGAGTTGTGCCTCGGCGTGAGCGGCGTTCACATCCCGACCGACGCCGGTCGCGAACTGCACTCGATCGTGCATTTGCTGTCCATCACGCACAACCGTCGCATCCGCCTCGAAGTGACAACGCCCGACGCCGATCGACACATCCCATCAATCATGGGGATCTATCCGACGGCGGATTGGCACGAACGTGAGGCCTACGACTTCTTCGGGATTCTCTACGACGGACACACGTCATTGACGCGAATCATGATGCCCGACGACTGGCCGGGTCACCCGCAGCGCAAGGACTATCCGCTTGGTGGCATCCCGGTCGAGTACAAGGGTGCCACCATCCCGCCTCCTGATGAGCGGAGGTCCTACACCTGATGTCGACTGAGAACATGACCGCGGATAGTTCAACAACCGGCGGTGGGCCTGCTAGTGCGGACGTCGACGATGTCACCTTCGATGCGTACGCCGGTGACACCACGGAGGGTCGCGTCTACACCGTCACCGGTTCCGATTGGGACACCATCTCTCCGCCGAAACCAGGTGAGCAAGAACGCGTCATCGTCAACATGGGTCCGCAGCA
>JBBRLC010000404.1:0-1561 GCA_038231595.1 Candidatus Nanopelagicales bacterium
GTTGGTTGGGATGGATGTCAGTACCCCTGGGTTGTGTCGATCCACGATTTCGAACCGATCACCGGTCGCCTGCATCAACCGCCGCCGGTGCACCAGATGTTTGACGGACCCAACTTTGTGATTTGTTCGTTCGTACCCCGCTTGTTTGACTACCACCCACTGTCCATACCGGCGCCGTACAACCACGCGAACGTCGATAGCGACGAAGTGATCTTCTACGTGGGCGGTGACTTCATGAGTCGCAAGGGCGCGGGCATCGAGCTGGGTTCGCTATCGCTGCACCCGGCTGGCTTCACCCACGGTCCGCAACCGGGGAGCGTGGAGGCGTCGATCGGCGCCACCGCCACCAATGAACTTGCCGTGATGGTGGACACCTTCCGCGCGCTTGAAATCGCCGACGCGGGTCGCGCCATTGCGGACCCGGCGTATCCGTGGACGTGGAGCAAGCGTTCACCCACTCGGGGCACCTGACCCCGCTGAGTCACCGCGGGAATAACGCAGCGTAAAGGCGGGATTAGCGAGCGGTCCCGGATTCGACGTACGGGTCAAGTCAGGGCCAGAATCGGCCGACCTCAGGGGGGAGGGCGAAAGTCCTCTGATGCATCGCGCATCGAATCTTCGCCACATAGTGGGAGTGATGTTTGTGAAGGCTGTCCCGCTGATTGCTGTCGCAGCTGCGTTCGCCTTCGCAGCGACGCCCGAGGTCGCCACCAGCGCAACCTCGTCGACTCCGGTGGCGCCGCGACGGATCATCACTGGCTGGATGCCGTACTGGTCCACGAATTCGGCACTGGTGTCGATCGTAGCGAATCAAGATCTTTTCACTGAGGTTTCACCGTTCTGGTACACGACGTCGTGGGACGCGAAGAACGGACGTACCAAGATCGTGTCTCACATCGACGCAATGGGCGCGACCGCTAAGACAACGGCGACCAAGACGCTTGCCTCCACGCACACGCGAGTTGTTCCATCGGTTACAGACTCCACCCCGGCACATCGCATGGCCGCGGTGTTGCGCAGTCCGTCACTTCGCGCCGTTCACGTCGCGCAACTGGTGGCTGTGGTGACGAGCAACCGATATGCCGGGATTGACTTGGACTACGAGAAGTTTGCATTTAACGACGGGTCTTCGACCTGGGCGACGACGCGACCCGCGTGGGTGCTCTTCATTCGCGATCTAGCCCGAGCGTTGCACGCTCGAGGAAAGATTCTCACTGTCGCCGTACCTGAGATGTTCAACAGCAGCCGCACCGGTGGCAGTGGCTATTGGGTGTACGACTACGCGGGCATGGGCCCCTACGTCGACCGAATCCGGATCATGGCCTACGACTACTCCTGGACGGTTGCTGGTCCTATCGGCCCGTACCCGTGGGCAGAGCGCATCGTGAAGTACGCCGTATCAGTTATGCCTCCATCGAAGGTTCAACTGGGGCTTCCCACGTACGGCCGCAACTGGGTGCGTCGAGACGCCTCGAATCACTACCTACGGACCGGTGTTTGTCCCGTCGACAACCCCGCGGACTACAACCGATACACCTACAACAGCAATGAAATTCCAGCA
>JBBRLC010000405.1:0-1557 GCA_038231595.1 Candidatus Nanopelagicales bacterium
AAATGACACGCAAGGGCAGCGCAACTCAGAACGATCCCAGACAAACCCTCCATGATGGACCGATGATTCGATCGCGACTGAACCCAACTGGCCCCGGTGACTCTCGGACTCGCCGAAACCTCATCGTCGCCGTGGTCGGGGCCCTCGTAGCGGTCTCGATTGCCGGCGTTCCGCGCGCTGGTGCGGCGGGGATCGCATCGAATCCAGCGTCTCCGTCGGCGGGGTTGGCACCAAGAACCACAGACCTCCAACTTCCGGTGATCTCGGCGCGATCCACCGTCGTCCAGCCCTGCGGTAGAACGCGCACACCGCGGACGTGGGACCACGTCATCTGGATCTGGATGGAGAACCATTCCATCAACCAAACCATCGGGTCCAGCAGCTCGTCGGCGGGTCGATCCATGCCGTACTTCAACGGGCTAGCGAGGCGTTGCGGGCTGGCGACCAACTACCACGCCATCACACACCCCAGTCTGCCCAACTACATCAACGCGGTGTCGGGGTCGAGTACGGCGAGCACAAATTGCTCACCTCGATCGTGTAGTCAACGCCAAACGTCGCTGTTCTCCCTGCTGAATAGAAGCCACAACACGTGGCGGATCTATTCGGAGTCCATGTCGTCGGTGTGCTCGGCGCGCGACGTTGGCCTCTACCGCGTGAAGCACAACGCGGCGCCATACTTCCCGGCGCTGGGACGTACGTGTCGATTGGGAAATCAGCCTCTCGGTACGCCGACCCGCGGCAACTTCGCCTCCGCGTTGGCTCACAACCGCGTTGCGCGATTCAATTTCGTGGTTCCCAACATGTGCAACTCGACCCATGATTGTTCATTGGCCACAGGCGATCGTTGGCTGCGACTGTGGGTTCCGCGCATTCTTGCTTCTCAGTCCTATCGAGCCGGACGAACCGCAATATTCCTGAGTTGGGATGAAGGCGAGGGTGGACGCAGTCGGATGCCATGTGCAACATCGACCGACCAGTCGTGTCACGTCGCAACGGTAGTCGTGTCACCCTCGACCCGGCGAGGAGCTCGCAGCGCGATCTCGTTCTCGCACTGGTCCCTTCTGCGCACCACCGAGGAGATGCTGCGAATTCGCCCGCTGTTGGGTCATTCGGCCCGGGCCAACAGCATGCGACGTGCCTTTGGGCTCTAGGCGGGCGCCTCGAACGACTGCGTACGAACCATTCCCGCCGCGCGGCCTTTCGCCGACATGACTAGCGCCATTTTGCGCGAGGCTTCGTCGATCATTTCCTCGCCAAGCATCACCGCCCCGCGTTTCCCGCCTGCCTCCGACGTGTAGTAGTCGTATGCGTCCAAGATGAGTTCGGCGTGGTCGTAGTCCTCCTGTCGCGGGGAATACACCTCGTTGGCGGCATCCACTTGCCCCGGATGCAAGACCCACTTGCCGTCGAACCCGAGTGCCGCCGATCGACCCGCGACGCGTCGATAGCCCTCAACGTCCTTGATTTGAAGATATGGCCCGTCAATCGCCTGTTTGTCGTACGCGCGGACGGCCATCAAGATTCGCATCAGGATGTAGTGGTAGGCGTCGCCGA
>JBBRLC010000406.1:0-1525 GCA_038231595.1 Candidatus Nanopelagicales bacterium
CGATGATCGTCAACGAGAGCGCCTGAAGGCCGCGCTTGCCGTCAGCGACGCCGAACTCCACCCGAGTTCCGGGCTTGAGCGAGGTTGCCCCCGCCGGGAGTGCGGACACGTGAACGAAGACCTCCTGGCCATCATCTGTGGCGAGAAAGCCGAAGCCCTTCTCCGCGTCGTAGAACTTCACCTTGCCGGTGGGCACGTCGTACCTCGTCGGGTCTCTCGTCGGAAAGCCGCGCGATTCTCCGCGGCGGACCCAGGCTAGCCGCCGCGAGGCCCGCACCCAAGTCGGTTCCGGCAGGACGTGCCAAACATCCAGTCCTCACCCGCCTCCGATGTGACCCAGCGCCGCCGGACGCGTAACGTGGTGCGGATGCGCCGGGACCGTCCACGAAGTCTGGCCGAGGATCTTCGCCGCCGAAGCGACGACGAGCTCGGGGCGCTGTTGCGTGCCCGGCCGGACCTGGTCAATCCCGTACCTGCAGACCTCAGTGCCCTGTCGAGCCGGGCCACCACCACCTCCTCGGTGACGCGGGCCTTGGATCACTTGGATCGATTCCACCTCCAGGTTTGTGAGGCGGTCGCGGCCGCAGGTGACCCCACGTCGTACGCCGCAATAAAGCAGGGGATCGATGCCGGTCCCGCTCTGGTCGAGGCCGCGCTCGTACGGCTGCACTCGTTGGGTCTGCTCTGGGGCGACGCCAACGATCTACATCTCGTTCGCGGCGCTCACGACACGATGGGCGCGTGGCCAGGTGGGTTGGGCCCCGCGTGTGCGGAATCGCGTCGCGGTGTTCGTGTGTACGCCGAGAACCCCGCGTTGGCCGCCGAGGCACTCACCGACGCGCCTCAAGCCGTCCGTGAAATCGTCGAACGGATGGTCTGGGATAGCCCCGAAGGCACGATCGCTCGCGCCGATCGTCCCGTCACAATCGAGACGGCTCGTAGCCCCATCGAGTGGTTGCTAGCGCGCGACCTACTTGTGCCGCGCAGCAACGACACCGTCGTGATGCCGCGCGAAGTGGCCCTCGCATTGCGTTCGGGTCAACTCGTTCGCGATGTGCATACCCAACCTCCTGCGTTGGTGGTGAAACGCGAACACGATGCTTCCCTCGTGGATCGGACCGCAGCGGGGAGCGCGTACGAATTCCTGCACTTGGTCGAGGCATTGTTGGAGAGTTGGTCCGCCGCGCCCCCGGCAGTTTTGCGCTCCGGCGGGTTGGGGGTCCGCGATCTCGCCCGAAGCGTCATGACTCTCCATCGTGATATTCCGACCGCAGCGCTCGTCCTCGAAGTGGCATACGCCACCGGATTGATCGCCAAGAACACCGACACTGACGCGGTGTGGGCGCCGACACCGGCGTACGACGTATGGCTGACTCGACCTAACGCCGAGCGTTGGACGCTTCTGGCGTTGCACTGGTTGAACATGACTCGGGCGCCCTCGGTGGTGGGGCAGCAACCCAGCGGCGGCACGCGCACCAATGCGCTGTCCGACGACGCCGAATCACCCATTGCTCCGGACGTACGA
>JBBRLC010000407.1:0-1475 GCA_038231595.1 Candidatus Nanopelagicales bacterium
TCCCAGCGTCGTTCATCAATCGGTCGCGATCCTGACTTCCGAAAGCCGCGACCGCTTGGATGTCGAAGCGCGCAAACGCGCGGCAAAAATTGTCGCGCTTGCGCAAGATAGTCAGCCAAGACAACCCGCTTTGGAAGGCTTCCAGCGAGATGCGCTCAAATATTGGCGAGTCCCCGTGGACCGGCACGCCCCATTCGGTGTCGTGGTAGGCGAGATACTCGGGGGTTGATGCGCCCCAGGCACAGCGCGAGACACCGTCGATTCCAACGACTACTCCGCTGACGTTGACTCCTCGACCAGCACGTCCTCGACCAGCACGTCCTCGTCCGTCACTTCAGCGGTCACAACCCGTTCCGGAATCTCGACGCCGTGCGTCTGCAACGTGGCTTCGAGTTCGGCGATGCGCGCATCGCGCCACGTCAACTCGGCTGATACCCGATCGAGTACGTCATCGACTTCGCCCATGCGATAGCCCCGAAGACCCACCGCAAAGTGCAGCCCATCAATCTCCGGCGCGGTGACATCCCCTTCGGGGAGACCAATGGCGGCCCGGTCGGACGTCGGATCAGGCAACTCGCCGAGTTTGCCGACCGCGAGTAGCCCAATGGCCACCACCACGATCAACCCCGCAACGATGTAGACGAACGGCATGAGCGCCTCCGGAGTCGATCAACCCTGACAGAGTGATCGTGCCATGCGACGCCCGCCCGGGCCCGTACGGCACGAATCCGGGGCCACGGAGCGGGGAGAGATTGTGCGGCTGGGCCAGCGGACGTTTGGGGAATCCGACATGGTGATCATGGCGATCATTAATCGAACGCCCGACTCGTTTTACGACAAGGGCGCGAACTATGCCGACGATGCCGCCGACGATGCGGTCTCGCAGGCCGTCGACGAGGGCGCGGATGTGATCGATATTGGGGGAGTCAAGGCTGGCCCCGGTGATGAGGTCGACGCGCCTGAGGAAATTCGGCGTACGGCAGAGTTCGTCGCCGGGGTACGTGCGGCTCATCCAGAGATCATCATCAGCGTTGACACCTGGCGGGCCGAAGTCGCCGAGATTGCGTGTCAGTCCGGCGCCGATCTGCTCAACGACGCCTGGGGCGGAGTTGACCCTCGACTGGCCGAGGTTGCCGCGTCCTTCGATGTCGGGTTGGTCTGTACGCACACCGGTGGCGCCACACCACGGACGCGACCGCACCGCGTTCAATACGACGACGTTGTCGCGGACATCGTGCAGCGAACGATCGACCTTGCTGAAACAGCGGTCGCTCACGGCGTACGACGCGACGCGATCCTGGTCGATCCGGGCCACGACTTCGGCAAGAACACACGGCATTCCCTAGAAGCCACGCGACGACTCTCTGAACTCGTAGGCACTGGTTGGCCGGTGCTGGTGAGCCTCTCGCGCAAGGACTTCGTGGGCGAAACTCTCGACCGGGCTCCCGACGATCGACTCATCGGCACGCTGGCCA